>CAYNVC010000240.1:0-4933 GCA_964400615.1 uncultured Anaerolineales bacterium
CAGATGATCGAGGCGCTGATCGAGGAGGCCGAGATGGGCCGCATCTACACCGGGCGCGTGGTGCGCGTCACCGATTTCGGCGCGTTCGTCGAAATTCTGCCCGGAACGGACGGGCTGGTACACATCTCACAGCTGGCCGATTTCCGCGTCAACACCGTCGAGGACGTGGCGCGGGTGGGCGACGAGATCATGGTCATGGTGACAGACATCAGCCCCGAAGGCAAAATCCGCCTCTCGCGCCGGGCCGTGCTGGAAGGCTGGACGCTGGAAGAGGCCCAGGCGGCCGACAGGCCGGGCGGCGGGCGGCGCGACCGCAACAATCGCAGCGGGGGCAAAGGCCGGGATCGCCGTTCGTCACGCCGCCACTAGATCATACCGAGAGAACATTATCGTGCAAGAACTGGAGCCTGAATTAGAACAAGACGCGGGCGGTGGTATCGGAGTGCTGACGTGGGTGCTGCGAGCGCTGCGCGAGATAGCCGAGACGGTTGTCCCGGCGGTCGTCATCGCCCTGATCATCAACCTCTTTCTGGCCCAGGCCACGCAGGTGTTGGGCCAGAGTATGGAGCCAACTTTGCACACGACCCAACGGGTGGTGGTGGAAAAGGTGACGTATCGCTTTTTCCACGGCCCCCGGCGCGGTGACATCGTCATCGTCGATCTACCAGGGCAGAAGGATATGCTGATCAAGCGCGTGATCGGGCTGGCCGGAGAGACGATCGAGCTACGCAACGGGGATGTGTACATAGATGGCGAGTTGCTCCAGGAACCCTGGAAAGTCAACCGGGGCGGGGGCAACTATGGCCCCAAGGTCATTCCCCCGCTACAAGTTTTCGTCATGGGGGATAACCGGGGGGCCTCGAACGACTCGCGCAACTTTGGGCCGGTGCCGATTGAGTGCATCAAAGGGCACGCCTGGTTCTCGTACTGGCCCACAGAGTACGTCGGTTTCGTGGAATAACAAAGAGAAACCGGGTTTTTTCTCAAAAACCCGGTTTCTTTCTTTTCTTACTTGTGCCCCACCCGGTCACGGGGTGCGCCGCGCGGCTTGGCTCCCACGGCCACCCCCCTGGCTTGCAGAGTGCCGTCGTCGCTCCACACGCCCCGCACGCCGACCGGCGAGCCGACGGTCAGATCATCGAGGCCGGGGGTCTCCACGTCGGGAACGCGGTAATTGGTCTCGTCGTCCACCACCACAGTCACCGGCCCGTGCTCCGTCCCCAGGAGAAAGCCGTCCGCCGTGACGCTGATGACGCGCCCACGCGCGTCCCCGGGTTGCCCGGCCCGGCGGCCACCGGCCTCGCTCACGGCAATGGCGTGAAAGGTGTCTCCATCCTCCCACGAGCCGACCGCCTTAACCTGCGCTCCCACCTGGATCTCGCCCAGCGCGGGGGCCTCTACGCCGGGGATGCGGACGACGGTGTCCGAATCGGTGAGAACGTTCACCTGCCCGCCGGGAGTATCCAGCACCAGGGTTGTCCCCTCGACCGCCGTCACTCGTCCGCTCAAACGGGCCGCGTCCTCCGGCATGACCATCACGAGGGTGGCCTGCACACTGCCATCATCCCCGACCTGCCCCTCACCGGAGACGCGGTCTCCCACCTGCAAGTCGGCGATGGAAGGGTCTTGCACGCCCGGCACGTGGAACTCGGTCTCTGCGCCGGTCAGCACCTCGATCTCGCGGCCCCGCCCGGTGCGGATGGTCAAAGTATCCCCTGCGACCGCCGTCACCTCACCCTGTAGCCGGCCCTGGCGCGGCCCGACGTGGGGAACGGCGACCATCTGCGCCAGCAGGCTGCCATCGGGAGCGAGTGTCCCTTTGACGGTGACTCTCATTCCCGCCTCCAGGTCAGCCAGGCCGGGCTGCTCCACATCCGGAACGCGGTACCTGGTCTCGCCGCTCACGCGGACCGTGGCAGAGCCGCGCCTGGTCTCGACCGTCAGCGTATCCCCACTGATCCCGGTCAGTTTCCCGGCCAGGGGGAGAGCGCGGTCACTCTCCAAACGCAGCACGCCGAAAGCGTGAAAGGTGCTCCCTTCTTGCTCCCACCAACCGCTGGCGGCCAGAGCGTCGCCGGGTGACAGGTCATCCAGGCCAGCGTTCTCTGCGCCGGGGACGCGGAAGCGGGTGTTGGAGTCGGTGACGAGCGTCACCGCGCCGACGGGTGTGGCTAGTGTCAAGGTCTCCCCATCAACGCTCTCGAGCAGGCCGTAGACGCGAGCGCCATCTGGCACGGAATGGCGCGGGGATTGGGGCCTGTCGCCGGACTGCGCCGATGCGGTTCCCGCCGCGCCGAACGCCAGCGCCAACAGAATCACACCGGCAAGCAATACGTATCTCGTTTTCATAGTTTCACCTCCGTAATAGATTTTTGTCCTGCGAGCATATTCTAGGGCCGGCGGGTTATCAGAGTGTCAAGGGAGTGTAAAATCTATGTAAAAAAACCAGGCTTTTCGGAAGAAAAGCCTGGTTGGGGTGGACAGGCATAGCGCACCGGGGAAAGCGCAGCTATACCCACTCTCGAATCGAGGTGACGCCTTTAGATCAAAGGAATTCCCTCAAGTTATGTTCCACCGCGTAGGCGGCAGCCTCGGCCCGGTTAGTCAGGCCCAGCTTTCTCAGGATGCTGCTGACGTAATTGCGCACCGTGCCCTCTCCCAGGAACATGGCGGCAGCAATTTCGCGGTTCGTCTTGCCCTCGACCACGTGAGCCAGGACGCGCATCTCCTGGTCGGTCAGGTCAATAAATGCCTCTTCCTGCTCCTTGCGGGCTGCTTCGCGGACGCGGGCAAATACCCGCTGCGTGAGGGTGGGGTCTAGCAACGCCTCTCCCCGTCCCACCGCCTCGACGGCGTGGATCAGGTCATCGCTGCCGATCTGTTTGAGCACATAGCCACACGCTCCGGCCGAGATGGCATCGAACAGCATTTCGTCCTCGGCGTAGGAGGTGAGCATGATCACCTTGACCTCCGGCGCTTGCTCGGTGATCTTGCGGCAGGCGTCAATGCCGCTGCCGCCCGGCAATCGGACGTCCATGACCACGACTTGTGGGCGGAGCAGTAGCGCTTTTTGCACGGCTTCCCTGGCCGTGGCGGCCTCGCCCACCACGGTAAAGCCGGGATGATTACTGAGCAAAGTGCTCAAGCCCAATCGCACCACCTCGTGATCGTCCACGATGAGAATTCTGAGCATTACATCACCTCCAGGAACGTACCCCCGGCGCAGCGGGTCGCGGCCATCCGGGCCGCATGCTCGCGTTCCAATTAATAGGGCACCGTCAAAGTCAGGGTCATACCCTTGTTCGGCTCCGTATCAATATCCAAGGCCCCATCTATCAAACGGGCGCGTTCGCGGATGTTGCGCAGTCCGTGCCCCCGGTTGACCGGCAGCGCCGCAATGCCAACCCCATCGTCAGAGATGACGAGCTGCAACTCGCCCGTATCGTACCGCAGCTGTATTTGCACTCGCCGGGCCTGGGCGTGACGGGCCACGTTGGTCAGCGCTTCACGCGCAATCTGAAAGATGTGTTGCCTGCGCTCGGCTCCCAATCCGCCCCCACCCTCGCCCTGCACGATGAAATTCGTCTCCAGCAGGGTGTTGACGCGAAACTCTTTCAGCATCTTGTCCAGTCCGGTCTCCAGGTCGTCGGGAGGCCGTTCGCCGCGCAGATCAAAGATATAGCGCCGGATGTCCTGGATCGTCTGATTCAGGCTGCCTATCGCGCGGGTCAGTTGAGAGCGGGCCGTGTCCGGCTCATCCGAGATGGTATGCTGCGCTCCCTCCAACATCAGTCCGGCGGCATAGATGGACTGGATGATGCCGTCGTGCAGCTCGCGCCCAATACGCTCTCGCTCCCTGACCAACACCTGGCGGCGCTCGACGTTTTCCAGCCACAACTCGATCTCGCCCAGCACAGCGCCTAACGAGTGCACGATCCCATAGGCGATGGCGAGGCCACACAGGCCACAGAACAGTTCGACGGGGAGACCAGTCGCCCGCAAGAACACGTCCTGGTTGAGCCACTGCGACGGGAGGAAAGGAGCAGCCGGGCCGACCAGCCCTTCAAAAAAAGCGAACGCCCCCAGGGCAACGCCGGCCACGCGCAAGGGTGTCTTGATCAGCCCCATCCGCTCGCGGCCAATGGTGCGGTAAGCCTGGCGGCGCAACCCCCAGGCACCCAACAGCCCTCCCGGCAGCGCCAGGCCATAGCGGGCGACAATCTCGCCCTCGAGCAAAATCTGCTCTGGGGGAACACCGGCCACGTGGGCCACTTGCAAGCCGATCAACCACAGGAGCAGGATACCCCCGGCAATCACCCAGCACTCACTATCCCACCGCTCCAGCGAGACAAACATCTGCAAGGCAAAAGTCAGCAGAAAAGCATAACCCGCGCCCAGCAGGAGCAGCCGCAGCCAGGAAAGCGCGATGGACAAATCGCTTCCCCACAATGGCGACCAGGCTGCCAGCGCTTGGCAAAAGCCGAACGCGGCCAGCAGCCTGAGGTTACGCGCTATCTCTATCCGCGCACTGCGGTGGGCCAGAAAGAGGATGGCGAGGCCTAGCACAAAAAAGGCTTGCCCATAAAACAGGTGCAATGCCGAATTCTGAACTAGAACGTCTCTCAACAAATCCATCCGCTGCGCTAATCCTTTCCAGTTTACCCGATTATACCAGCTATGGCTATCCCCTACAAGGCGCAATTTCCCACCGTGGGACTCGCCGGGCAGACCTGCCCGGCGGCAAATGGGAGTTGACTGATAAACCAGATGAGGCTACAATGGGCATACGCGAGCCAGAACCGCACCAATTCGAGGCGGCAGCGGACACGTGATAGATACACGGTGTGTTTCAAACGAGTTGGCGGATATTCGCGCCGCGCCGCGCCGCGCCGCCGTGAACAGGCGGCGCTGGGCCAAATGGCGCTGGGCCAAA
>CAYNVC010000241.1:0-4931 GCA_964400615.1 uncultured Anaerolineales bacterium
AAGACTGACGGCGCTATCCATTGCTCCTCCCCGGCGATGGCTGCCCCAGAAACTCCCACCCGTCCGCCCCATCCGGCACGCGCCCGTAAGAGACGTCCTCCTGCTGCGGCCCAAAGGTGAGCATGTCGAGCGGGATGTTGCCCTGGGCAAAAAGCCCCACTTCCTCCCCGTCCCGATCCAGCTTGAAATTGGCGTGCAGCGTCCCCTGGCCCGTGTCCTTATCGCACCAGACCACCAGATGTCCGCCCGGCGGGAGTAGCGTGCCGGGCGGGAGCGGCCACTTTTGCGGTTCGCTCAGGTCATCCGTCAGGTACAGCCCGTCCAGCGTGGCCGTGACCGGGCCGTAATTGTAAAGCTCCAACCAGTCGTCGTACTCGCCCGCCTCGTCCTGGTTGACCGCCCCGTTGGCGGCCAGGAACTCGTTTATCACCACCTCCGGCGGCGTATAGCCAACCCGGTAACGGTACGCGACCGCCGGGGCGGCGGCGGGGAAGAGTGTGTGCTGCCCCGCGCCGTCCACTGCCTCCAGGTAATAGCTCACCAGCGTGCCGGTGGGCTGCGCCGGGAGGGTAATTTGCCAACTTGTCCCACTGCCGGACATTGATACCGCCTGGAACCCGCTCCCCGCATCGCGCCACAGCGTGACGGATGTGATGGGCACACCGGCAGTGACGACGGCGGTAACGGTCACGCCCTCCCCCGCGCCGGGCCAGAGGGGGGTGCGCTCGACGCGCGAGAATTGCGGCGGCTGCAAGCGGTTGGCCGCGCCGGGCGTGGGATCCTCCAGGGCGTGCCATTCGCTCCCGCCGTCGGGGAAGCGGCCCCAGGAGACGTCGGGCGTCTGCGGGTCGTAGTAGACCGCGTCAATGGGGGCATAGTGACCGGCGGCGCTATCGAACAGCCCCACGTACTCGCCCGCGCCGGAGAGTTTGAAATCAACGTGATTTGTCCCCGCTTCCCCGTCGGCCCAGAGGATGAGGTAGCCGCCGGCCGGGACGGCGAGACCGGCGGGGAGCGTGAACTGGGTCGTGAGGCCGACGTTGTTGGAGAGGTACATCCCGCCCAGGTCAACGTCCACTGGCCCCGCGTTGTAAAGCTCGATCCAGTCGTCGTGGTCGCCGCTCTCGTCCTGGGCCGTGTTTCTGTTGAGCGCCATCATCTCGTTGATGTAGAGCAGCGGGCGCTGCCAGCCGACGATGTAGCGATAGTCTCCCTCCGGCCAGCCGGGGCGGTCTATGATCCTCATCCCGGCGTCGTCCTCCGCCTCGACGTGGTACTCGACCCAGGTTCCGGCGGGCTGCGGTGGGATGGAGGCCCCGTAGACGTGGTCGCCCGCGCTGCCGTCGCCGTGAGCGCCGTCGTCGTACATCGGGGTGGGTTGGTAAGCGGGCGGGGACGCGCCGGGCGCAAAGACGCGCACCTGCAACGTCACCGTCAGCGCCGTCCCGTCGTCGCTGACGAGCGCCGCGACGGTGACGGTATCGCTGCTGCCGGGCGCGAGCGGTACGTGGGCCGTGCCACTGATGGAGGGGGGGCGGCCCTCGTTGCGCCAGCCGGGGGTGGGAGCGGCAAGCGGTTGCCACCCCGCGCCGCCATCGGGCATACGCCCGTCGGAAACGTCGCCGCTCTGGGCGGTGTAGGTCAGCACCGCGATGGGGGCGTTGCCAAAAACGTCCCGGTCAAAGAGGCCCAGTTGACCCCCGCTCGCCGTCAGCGTAAAGTTGGTGTGGAGTGGCCCCTCGCTCTCCTCGCCGTCGGCCCAAAAGAGGAGCACGTCGCCCGGCTCGATCAGTGTCCCCGCCGGGATGCGCCACATAGTCGGGTTGCTCGAGTCGGCGCTCAGGTACATCCCGCCCAGGTCCCAGGGGAGCGTGGAACTGGAGTTATAGATTTCGAGCCAGGGGTCGTAATCCCCGCCCTCGTCGGCCAGGGTGGACGTGTTCCCGGCCATCAGCTCGTTGATCGCCAGCGGCACGGTCAGGGTGGGGCAAAAGCTGCTCATCTCTCCTTCGAGGAACTGGATGCGGTTGGCGACATAGGTCTCTAGCTCGTCCGGCCCGTCTGAAAACTGGAACCCCTCCGGCTGCCAGCGGTTGGGGTCGGCCTCGGCCCAGGGGCGGATGTGGGCAAAGGCGGACTCGATGGGCGGGGTCATCTCGGCCGGGCTGAACTGTCCGGCCATCAACTCGCGCAACCGGCGGCAGTGATAAAAGCGAAACTCGGGCACTGCCATCATGCGGTCAATCAGCGCGTTCCACTTGCCATCAACTTTTTTGCTCTCCTGCGTGCCGCTGTCAATCGGGTTGTCCCAACTGATCTCGGTATCGAGCAGGTGGCCGTACCCGCCTCCGCCCGGCCCGGCGTTGTGGCCCAGCGCCAGGTCTACGTCCCAGGGGAAAATCATCCACCGGCCTGCGCTGAGGTCGTGATAGAGGTAATAGTTTTTTTCCATCATCTCGAAATTGCCGATGAGGATGTTGACGGCGTACCAATCGAGCCAGCCCTTGACCTCCATCGTCTGCGCGATAGCCTGTGGGAACTGTTCGTCGTCCGTGTGGTTGATCATCTCGATGAAAGCGACCACGTCCTCGATTCCACTGCCCCGGTTCGTCTTTTTGGGATAGTACCAGCGATACCACCACTCGCGCTGCTCCGGGTCCTGGATATAGTCCAACGCCTCGAGGCTGCCATAGTACGGCTTGTACAGGTTGCCGTGGATCTCGATCCCCTGGCGGTAGAGGAAGCGCTCGTCAATTTGCTCCACCTGAGAAAAGAGGCCGTAATACTCGCCGTTGATGTACAGGCGGGCATAGTCGGCGCGGGGGGTGGGCACGCCGGAGCGGGAAAAGAGATCGTACCCCACGTAGCTGCGCAGGAGCGTCTGATCCCCGTAATCGGCGTTGAGGTTTAGCTCCTCTTGGGCCTGGAACAGGTCGGAGCCGGGGAAGAAAACCTTCCAGCACTTTTTGGGCATCAGGCGGGAGGTATCGCCCCGGTAACGAACGTCCACGTCCCAACCGCGCTCGTGGACGAATTGGGCGGGGATGGTCTCGTTTCGATATGGATCCTGCGCCAGCCAATCCAGGTCGGCTTGGTCAGCATAGAGGCGGTAGGCGGGCGGGGACGGCGGATAGTTCCGGGCGACGAGCGGCAGGTAGACAAAGTGATCGGGCGGCGACCCGGCTGCGCTGGCTAGCAGGGGTAAAGCCAGCAGCAAGCCCGCGAGTGCGAACAGCGCCAGACACTTGCTCATGTCAGTGCACCATCAATGTGAACGCATCACCGCCGGCAGGTAAACCCGGTTCACGACCTCGTCGGCGCCGAGGTCGGGGGAACCGAGGCGCGGGTCGCCGTCCACGTCCCGGCTCACACCGACCTCGATCCCGGCGTCCACGGCGGGTGAGGCCGGCCGGATGTGATAGTCCTGCGCCGCCGGAGCGACGAAAGCGGGCGCTTGCGTGATGACGCCCGTGCCGCTGATGGGGTCGCTGCCGTTTCCCCACAGCAGCGTGCGGCTGACGGCGAGGGAGGCCCCCGGCGTGGCCGTGATACCCACGCTGTGGCTGACGATGATGTTGTTGGCGAGGGTGGCGGTCAATGGGTTCGAGACCAGCAGCCCGCTGCCGCCGCCGACGAGTGTGTTGTGGTAGATGAACCCTGTGCCCGCGCCGCTCAGTTCGAGGCTGGTGGTGATGCTATCGCCGAGGACGTTGTTGGTGAGCGTAAACAGGGGCGCGCTCCGCACGGCCAGCCCGACCGGGTTGTTCAGCCCCCAGTTGCCGTTCAATTGCGCCCACTCGATCACCTCGTCAACTTTGAGGCCGTTATCGGTGCAGCCCGTGATCGTGTTCCCGGTGACGATGACCCGCTCGCCACGCGCGTCAATGCCATCGTTCCCGGCGCTATAGACCGAGTTGGAGCGCAGCGTGACCGTCAGGCCGTCGTCGGTGCGGATGCCGTCACCTCCGGTATCGTGCACGGTGTTGCCCAACAGCGTGAGAGCGCCGTCGTGAGCGTAGATGCCTCGCTTGACCGTGTCGTAGACCAGGTTGTTGGCGATGGTCTGCGTGCCGCTCACGTCTAACCCGTCGGACAGGGTGGCGTGAACTGTGTTGCCGACGATGGAGACGACCCCGCCCTCGATGCGCACCCCGTCCGCCCGAATATCCCGGACGATATTATCCGAGAGCCACACGTTTCCCTTGTCCACCTGGATGCCCTGTTGTGAGCAATCCTCGATAGTGCTGGCGGTAAAAGTGACCGTGCCACCCCCTTCCACGAGCAGCCCTTCCTCGCTGGTGTGCGCGATGTGGACGCCCGTCACCTGCACCACGCCGTCGTCCACCTCGATGCCCTGCTGGGCGGTCAAAATCTGGGTGGCGGAGATGATGACCGTTCCCCCGTCAATCTCCAAACCCTGCTTGGCCGCGCCGAGGACGAGGCAACGCTCGACCGTCACGTTCCCGGCCCAGACGTGGATGCCATCCCGCCCGTTCCGCAGGGTCAGGCTATCCAGGGTGACTATCGCCAGGGGGTCATCTTCTATCCGCACGTTGTGAGCGCCGCTGCCTTCAATGGTGGTGGGGTAACTGACGGGCGACTGCACGGTGAAGGACAAGTTCCAGCCCCCGCGCAGGCCGACGCTGTGGGTGATCTCCAGGTTTTCGGTATAGATTCCCCCGGCGACCAGCACTTGATCCCCGGTGGTAGCCAGATCAATGGCCTGCTGGACCCTACCGCAGGGGTTGGCGGCGGAACAATCGCCGCTGGCGCCGGCCCGCACGTAATAGATGCCGGGGTCGGCGCGGGAAAAGCTGGTCAGGAGCAGCAACGAGGAAATGGTCAGGCACACGCCCCAAAAAACTGCCCACAAAACGTATCTGGTTTTCATCTCTTCCTCCAATCACAGAAATACGTATAACACGCAGGGT
>CAYNVC010000242.1:0-4926 GCA_964400615.1 uncultured Anaerolineales bacterium
GAACCGGAAAACGGGGCGGGCGGACGGGCGAGCAGCGAGAGCCAGGGGAGCAACATGTCCTGCTCGCTCTGCATGCCGGTGAGGTGGGCGTTGACCCGCGCCGCCCAGATGTGCAGGCCGCGCAGGACGTCCTGGCCCAGCATGCGCGGGGCGGACTCGACCAGCGCGATCAGCCGCCGCTCCAGCTCCGGCCAGTCCGCGCCGCCCAATTGAGCCAACAGGTCGGGCCAACGCTCAGGGGTATCGCGCCGGGCCAGGATTTTCCGGCGCAGGTCGGCCAGGTGACCCTGCAAGGGAGAAACGTCCACGCGCGAGTCCAGGCTCGCCGCCACCTCGGATAGCACGTCCAGCGTGTCGAGTAGCCCCTGCCAGCGCTGCCAGCGCAGCAGAGGCTCGCCGGGCAACGCCAGGCAGCCCTGTTCGAGGGCCAACAGACACCCGGCCAGGTTGCCGCTATCCACGGTCGAGACGTAACGGGGCGGCAGGGGGCGCAAACTGCTCGTATCGTACCAGTTCAAAAAATGGCCCCGGTGCTGCTCCAGTTTACCCATACTCTCAAAGGTAGGGCGCAGGCGGAGGACAAGCTCCAGCGGGCCGCTATAGCCCAGGTCGTAGGCGGCCAGGGTGGAGAGCAGGGTCAGGCCTATGTTGGTGGGCGAAGTGCGATGGGCGGGCACGCCGAGCGGCTCTTGTTGAAAATGGTCGGGGGGCAGCCATTGGTCATCCGGGCCGACGAACTGCTCGAAATAGAGCCAGGTACGGCGGGCCAGGCGGCGCAACTGGCGGATCTGGTCGGCGGAGAGGGAAACCGGTTCAGCGGTCAGGGGGCGGCTGATCCAATAAGCCAGGTAGGGGGAGGTTATCCAGACGAGCAACAAGGGGGCGGCGACGGGAAAAGCCGAACGGTTGAGCAGCAACACCAGCCAGGCAAACAGCAGGGTCACGAGCGGGGCGACGCCCATTTTCCTCCATATCAGGCCCAGTTTCGTCTCTTTGCCAAACAGGGTAAAGGTGTGGGCGGAGGTAGTCCACTGCAACATTTTCCTGTGGCTGATGAGCAGGCGGTGCAGGGTCGAGGAGATCGCGTCTACCATAATCAGGGCTTCGTAAGGCAAGAACACCGTCGTCACCAGCCAGCGCAGGACGTCCATCCGCACCGAGCGCACAGCGCCGATCAAGGATGTCTCGCGGATGCCCTGTCTCATCAGGCCCATCACGCCGGCAAAAACGGGCATAGCCAACGAAAACAGGCCCGCCGCGCTCCACACCAGCGGGGAACCGGGCAGCCACAACCAGCCGCAGACCAGGAAAACGAGCAGGGCCGGGGGCAGCAAGCTGCGGCGCAGGTTATCAAGAATCTTGTAGCGATCTAGCAGGGAGAGCGTGTTGGGCATACTGCCGCCGTCCGCGCGGGGGACGCGGGGCATGAGCCAGGGCAGCAATTGCCAGTCCCCGCGCACCCAACGGTGCAGGCGGCGCGTGTAAGCCAGATAGTGGGAGGGGTAATCCTCGTACAGGACGTCGTCCGTGAGCAAAGCGGCGCGGCCGTGGATGCCCTCGAACAGGTCGTGGCTGAGGAGGCGATTTTCGGGAACCCGGCCGGCCAGGCTGCGCTCGAAAGCGGCGACGTCGTAGATGCCCTTGCCGGCATAGATGCCCTCGCCAAACAAGTCCTGGTAAACGTCCGAGACCGCGTGGGTGTACAGATCCAGCCCCACGTCCCCGGAAAAGAGACGCGCAAACAGGGAACGGGTCGCGCTGGCGGGTTTGATCTCTACCCTGGGTTGGAGCACCGTGTACCCGGCGACCACCGCGCCGCTCTGCGGGTCAAATTCGGCCCGGTTCAGGGGATGCGCCAGGGCGGCGACCATACGGCGTGCTCCGTCGCGCGGCAAAAAGGTGTCGGCGTCCAGGGTGATGACGTACCTGATTTCGGGCAGGATGGTGAGGTCTCCGATCTTTTCGACGTAAGAATTATCCCGCCCGCTCAGCAGAGCGTTGAACTCGACCAGTTTGCCCCGCTTGCGCTCCCAGCCCATCCAACACTCGTCGGCCTCCCGCCCGCGCTCTGCGCCCAACCAGTGGCTTTCGGCCGGGTTCAGCTCTCGCTCACGGTAAAAGAGGTAAAAGGGGCCATTTCCATCATGGGCGTATTTGCGGTTCAGCTCCCGGATGCCATCTCTGACCCGTTCGAGCAGTTCGTCGTCACCCGGCATGTGCTTGTGGGGAGCGTCGCTCAGGTCGGCGAGCAGGGCGAAATGGAGATGGGGGGCCGAGTTGCCGAGAAAGTCGAGTTCCAATTGGCGGAGCAAAGAACCAACCTGATCCAGATCGGTCAGGAGCGCCGGGATGACGACCATAGTCCGGCAACTGGCCGGGAGACCATCCCGAAAGTCCATGCGGGGCAACAGGCGCGGCGGCACGGTGTGAGTGACGAGCCAGTTAACCAGCCCCACGGCGATGGCCGAAGCGGGCAGGGCGGCCAGCAAAGCCACGCCGGTCAATTGAGCGAGCGTCCCGCCGGAAAGGCCGGCGTAGGAGAGCAGGCCCAACAAGACGAGCGCGGAGAGGAAAGCGATGCCGCCCAGGTACGCCAGAGCGGGATGGGCAAGCAGCCAACGAGACAGCCGTACTCGCAGCGGAGGACGATAGCCCAAACGGGCTTCAAGCTGCGCCCGGCCCCGATCCAAGAGGTAAAAGCCGACGTGGGCAGCGCGGGGGGCGGTCAGTAATCCAGGCTCGTCCCCGGCGGTCTCGCCCAACCCGGCCTGGGCCAGATCAACCGCCGCCTGGGCCACGTCCGCTTCATCTTTCCCGGTCGCCAGGGCCAGCTCCTCGACCACGTCGCGGTAGCGGTCGCGGGTCTCGAAATCCATCCGGGCGTAGACGCCAGCCGGGTCGCGGCGCAGCGTCCGCTCCACGCGGCTGACTCGTTCAAAAAAGGTCTTCCAATCCAGGGCGGCCAGGGCACGCAGGCTGATGATGCAATTGGCAACCGCCGCCTCCTGGTCCAGGTTTTGGGGCCGGGACCGGGTAGCGGGTTGCAGACCGGCGGCCCTGGCAGAGGCGTCGGTCAGGATCTCGAGGACGCTCAGGCGCAGCATGGTCGGCAAGGCCCATAGCTCGCCCATCGTCAACGGCGCGATCTCCTGGTAAGCCTGCACAAAGCGCGTCACCCGGTCGGGGTCGAGGTGGGCCTCACAATATCCAACTATCTCGTGCGCCAGCGCATAGACTCGCGGGTAGCCCGCCAGGGGCGGAGCGTCCAACTTGGGCAGTTGGCGATAGTACCCCTCCGGCATGTCCTCGCGCACCTGGCGCAGCGCCCGTTCGACCAGATAAAAGTTATCCAGCACCCACTCGGCGGCGTAGGAGAGAGCGAGCTGTACCTGGGAGGCGGCGGCGAAATAGTTGTAGGCGGCACGCAAGAGTTTCTCTTGCTCTCGGACGCGGCTCAAGAGATCCACGCCGCGCCCAGGCTCAACAGAGGTGTGGTTCCTGGCAAGTTGCCTGGCACGGTTCTCTAGCTTTCTCCGTGGCAAGGCAGTGGCAGGCTGGGGGCTGGTCAAAGGCATGGCTAGTGCCCCTTGCGCTCTCGCGCAGCTACCTCGGCCCGGGTGCGCTCAACTTCTTCGGGGGAGAGGTCTTGCACGATCAACAGCGGAGTAGCGCCATAGCCGATAAAGTTGATCACCAGGCTGCCATAAGGCCACCTGGCCCCTCCCGAATAGCCGTGGGCGCTCAGTATCACCAGGTCTACGTCCGCCTGCTCCACCAGGTCGTGCAGCGTCTCGGCGGCGTGGTCGCTGATGCTCAGATGGGTACGCACGTCCACGTCCAGGCGGGAGTGCAATTGCCGCAGGTAACGTGTCGCCTCCAGGCGGTTCAGTTCGACGATTTTATGCACCGATCTGCTTTCCTCCGTGGTGAGGGGCGACCAACGAACCATCTGCGGCCTGTCCACCACGTGCACCGCCAGCAATTCGGCCTCGTGGAAACGGCTCAAGGCGGTAGCCAGCGGCAGAACGCACTCGGCCCGCTGCGAGCAGTCGAGTGGAACCAGCAGGCGGTGGTAGCGCAGGCCCATCAGGTCGTGAGGCTGGGGACGGTAGGCACGCACGATCATCACCGGCAGGTAGGCACGCAGGATGATCTTGAGGACGATGCTGCTGACGTTCCAACCGCTCAGCCCGCTCCGCCCGTGGCTGCTGAGAACGATCAGGTCAACGTCATTGGCCTGGGCAAATTCGATGATGCGTTCGGCGGCCTGCCCTTCCAGGAGCAAAGGCTCCACCTGGAGACCGGCCTCCCGCAAGCGGGTAGCCAGGTTGTCCAGGTACGTCCTGGCCTCGGCGGCGCCCATGTACCAGCCCAACGGGTCCACGAACTGGGCAGCGGAGGGATCGCGGGTTCGTTCCAGCACCTGTAACAGCGTCACGCGGGCATCGAGGGCGCGGGCCACAGCGACGACGTGGGGCAAAACGCACTCGGCCAGTGCAGAACCGTCCAATGGAACGAGTATATGATCGAACATAGCCCCCCCTGTTAGATGTACAGTGAATTTGGAAAGAAACGAATCCTGGAGCGTGGACGAATTGGCCCCTGCAATCACGGCGGCGGGGGGAATTGGTTCCTTTCCCCATTCGTTGTAGTCAGGTGCGACGCACTCCCCCCAGGAGACCTGACAGGTTTCGGAAAACCTGTCAGGTCTGCACCGGCTCTTTGTGATCAACAATTTTCGCGTTGGCCGCGCCTAACCAACGTTGTCAACCTGGCCCGCGTCGTTCTGAGCGCCGCCTGCCGTCGTCCGCCCCAACACGTACCCCACGACGCTGGAGAGGATCGAGACGGCGCCATCCGACCCGATGGTCTTGTTGATCGCCAGGATCAGCACCGCCGCGGCGATGACGACGATGGCTATCCCCT
>CAYNVC010000243.1:0-4860 GCA_964400615.1 uncultured Anaerolineales bacterium
GCCAAAACGCAATTTACCAAATTGCGCTACCTGGGCCGGTTGGTAATTTGCCGGGCCGTAGGGCAAGTTGCCAACTCGCCAAAACGCAATTTACCAAATTGCGCTACTTTGGGGGGCGATTCCCGGCCGGGAATCGCCCCCATTGGCGCGTGATACTATTTCGTCGCTTCTGCCTGTACCGCGGCCGCCCCGGCCAGGGCGGTGTCCAGGTCGGCAGCGTCGTTGACGTAATCCACGATGGCCTTCCACTCCGCCTTGCCAAAACCGCCGGGGATGGAATCACCGATGTCGGGGGTAAAGCCGGTGGCGGAGGCCAGAATCGCGGCCTTTTTCGCCAGCGCCGGGTCGGTGTACGCCCCTGCTGCTTGCGAGTTGGGGGAAAGATCGAACCCCACCTGCGCCCACTCTCGAGCGCCCGCCGCGCTGGTCAGGTAAGCAACCACCGCCTGGGCCGCCGGAGAGGCGTTAAAGACCATCATAAAGTCGGTCCCTCCCTGCAACCCCTGCGCACCCGGCACACCGAAAAAGTCGTAATCCACGCCGTACTCCAGGTCGGGGTACTGCTCCTTGACCGCGCCGCCGGCGAACCCGGACTGTTTGACCATCATCGCCTCTGGCGGGTCGGAAAAGACCTTGTAGATGGCGTCCAGGAACCCGGTCGAGAGCGTTCCCTCCGCCCCACCCACCGTGTATTTGGGGTCTTTGGCCCACTTGCCGTAGGTCTGGTACGCTTCCTTCACCCCGGCGTCGTCGTAAGGCACGTCGCCGGAGATGAGGCCCAGCACGTACTCTGGCCCCTGTTGCACCAGCAGGATGTCCTGGATAAAGTCGGAACCGGTCCAGCCGGTGGCGTCACCCGATTCCATACCCATTGACCAGGGCACGTTGCCGTCGGCCACCATCTGCTCCACCAGCGCGTCCAACTCGTCCCATGTCTCGGGAACCGCGTACCCATAAGCCTCGAAAACAGCCGGGCTGTACCAGATGATGGACTTGATATCCGCCTTGACTACCAGACCAAGCCACTTGCCATCCCGGCTCCCCATGTCCTTCCAGAAACCGGCATAGTTGCTCCCGTCGCCGCCAGCCTCGTCTATCGGAACCAGTTGATCCTGGTACTGGTCAATGGCGGATGCCGTCCAGAAAACGATGTCGGGCGGGGTTCCGGCCTCGACCCGCGTATCCAGCAGCGCGTGGTCGCGCGTGGACTCGGGGGCCAGCACGATGCCGCACTCGTCTACCAGCGGCGCGAGGATCGCGTTCAGATTCTCCTCCTCAGCGCCCGACCACTGGTAGAGCATTGTCACCTCGTCGCCCGCCTGCGCCCCCATGCAGTCTATGGCGGGCTTGCCCGAAAGCGCTTCTGCCTGTACCGCGGCCGCCCCGGCCAGGGCGGTGTCCAGGTCGGCAGCGTCGTTGACGTAATCCACGATGGCCTTCCACTCCGCCTTGCCAAAACCGCCGGGGATGGAATCACCGATGTCGGGGGTAAAGCCGGTGGCGGAGGCCAGAATCGCGGCCTTTTTCGCCAGCGCCGGGTCGGTGTACGCCCCTGCTGCTTGCGAGTTGGGGGAAAGATCGAACCCCACCTGCGCCCACTCTCGAGCGCCCGCCGCGCTGGTCAGGTAAGCAACCACCGCCTGGGCCGCCGGAGAGGCGTTAAAGACCATCATAAAGTCGGTCCCTCCCTGCAACCCCTGCGCACCCGGCACACCGAAAAAGTCGTAATCCACGCCGTACTCCAGGTCGGGGTACTGCTCCTTGACCGCGCCGCCGGCGAACCCGGACTGTTTGACCATCATCGCCTCTGGCGGGTCGGAAAAGACCTTGTAGATGGCGTCCAGGAACCCGGTCGAGAGCGTTCCCTCCGCCCCACCCACCGTGTATTTGGGGTCTTTGGCCCACTTGCCGTAGGTCTGGTACGCTTCCTTCACCCCGGCGTCGTCGTAAGGCACGTCGCCGGAGATGAGGCCCAGCACGTACTCTGGCCCCTGTTGCACCAGCAGGATGTCCTGGATAAAGTCGGAACCGGTCCAGCCGGTGGCGTCACCCGATTCCATACCCATTGACCAGGGCACGTTGCCGTCGGCCACCATCTGCTCCACCAGCGCGTCCAACTCGTCCCATGTCTCGGGAACCGCGTACCCATAAGCCTCGAAAACAGCCGGGCTGTACCAGATGATGGACTTGATATCCGCCTTGACTACCAGACCAAGCCACTTGCCATCCCGGCTCCCCATGTCCTTCCAGAAACCGGCATAGTTGCTCCCGTCGCCGCCAGCCTCGTCTATCGGAACCAGTTGATCCTGGTACTGGTCAATGGCGGATGCCGTCCAGAAAACGATGTCGGGCGGGGTTCCGGCCTCGACCCGCGTATCCAGCAGCGCGTGGTCGCGCGTGGACTCGGGGGCCAGCACGATGCCGCACTCGTCTACCAGCGGCGCGAGGATCTCGTTCAACATCTCTTCCTCGTTGCCCGACCACTGGTAGAGCATCGTCACCTCGTCGCCCGCCTGCGCCCCCATGCAATCTATGGCCGCCTCGGCGGGCGCTGCTGCGGTGGGGGATTCCGGTGGTTCTGTCGCCGGTGCTTCCTCCGTGGGTGTTGGGGTAGATGGCGCACAAGCCGCCAGCAGCATGCTGGCTACCACCAACAGTGATACCGCAATCAAACTCATTCGCTTTAGCATTTCTTCTTCTCCTTGTATGCTATCTCAACTCGGACAAACTCGCAAGCCTCCTCGACGCTCTATGACGCTGCTATCCCGTTCGTTTTTGTCAAATCACCCCCTTCTTTGTATTGAGCCTGGTTGGCAAGAGCGCCACAGGACTCTCGGATCACCAGTTCAGTGTCTAGCAACACGTGTATTTTG
Organism: uncultured Anaerolineales bacterium; assembly: GCA_964400615.1. Taxonomy (GTDB): domain Bacteria; phylum Chloroflexota; class Anaerolineae; order B4-G1; family B4-G1; genus B4-G1. The sequence goes on from CAYNVC010000243.1 coordinate 2,874, forward strand.
TCGGGAACGTCGCGTTCGATGAATCGAATGAGCATTTCTGCCGCGCTCCAGCCCAGCCCAAAGGTTGGCACGTGAACCGTGGTCAGTGCCGGGGTGATGAAGCGGGCGGCGGTGATGTCGTCAAAGCCGACGATGGCAATATCCTGGGGCACGCGCAAGTTGTGCTCCGAGATCGCCCGCAGAGCGCCCAGCGCCACCATATCGCTGGCGATAAAGACCGCCGTCGGGTGCTCCTGGCAGGCCAGCAATGCCTCCATAGCGGCCTGACCACTCTCTTCGTCGAAATTGCCGTATTGCACCAGGCACTCGTCGTAGGGAATGCCTGCTCGCTCCAGCGCCTGGCGGTATCCCTCCACCCGCTGCCTGCTGGCGGTATAGGCCAATGGGGCGTTGGTGATCATCGCCACGTGGCGGTGGCCCTGCGCTAACAGGTGCTCGACCGCCGCCCTGGCCCCGCTGACGTTGTCCACGTCCACGGACGGGATGTCGGAATCTGGCAGTTGACCCTGGAGGACGAGGGGAAAGTCCTCTTTGTGCAAATCCAACAAGTGGGTGTCGTCGGCGCGTGGCCCGGAGAGGATGATGCCGTCTGTGTGCCGGCCACGGGCCAGTTCGACGTAGGCGTCGTTTGGTTCGTTCGGCTCGATGGGATAAAAAATGACGTGATACCCGTAATGACGGGCCGCGCGGGTAATGCCCTGTAGAATGCCGGGCAGGAAAGCATCCCGATAAGTCTGGTCCGGCCCCCGGTGCCAGACCAGGGCGATGGTGCGAGTCTTGCCGCTGACCAGGCGGCGGGCGGCTGCGTCGGGGTAATAGTTGAGGCGGTGGGCCACGTCGAGAATGCGCTGGCGCGTTTCGGGGCTGATACGCACGTCTGGCACATCGTTGAGGACGAGGGATACAGTGGTGCGGGAGACGCCAACTTGCTCGGCGATTTGTCGCTGTGTGGGGTGAGAACGGGCCACGAAAATCTCCTTCTCTGGCAAAATGCTGGTAACGCGCGTTAGTAACACGTGTTACTATATTAGCAGAAAACGGGCATTTTGTCAATAGAAAGAAGAAATTTTAAGGTTTTTCCAATGGGAGACTATCGGACGAGAAACCGGGGTTCCTGAGCATATATCCACGGCGGCGGTTGAACAGAGGGTAGCAAAGAGAGGCAATTGCTAATTCTGACTCGTTAGCATATAATGGGCCTGGATATCCGCCCCAGGTGGCGATTGAGGAGCGGATTTTGAGTTGCTCGCTTGCCCCGCGCGAGCGGTGAGAGCGAAACCAACCATAGTTCAAACAAGGAGAGGAAAAATGTCTATCAAGAAAATGCTGTTTGTCGTTCTGGTCGCCGGTGGAGTGATGTTGGCAGTGGGGGCTATCACCACGTATGCTTTGCCCGTCGTAGAGGATGGGCTATCTGCACCTGCACTCGGCACTGCTGCTGCTTCCAACAATACTATCGGCTACAACTTTACCATAGCCAACAATGATTCGTTGACCGAGACCTGGCCCGCCGTGGCCTACAACCCGGATAGGGAAGAGTACCTGGTGGTCTGGTACAACGACCGTCCCGGTAACGACAACATCCAGGCCCAGCGTGTGTCAAAAGGGGGAGCGCTGGTTGGGGGCGCGTTCTACGTCGCCGCCGGGCCGGGAGCCGACCGGCGTTTCCCTGACGTGGTTTATAGTAGCCAACATCAACAATATCTAGTAGTATGGGTACATAACGATGGCTCGTGGGATGATATCCACGCCCGGCGTGTGTCGGGGACGGGAACAGTCCTGGATACAACAGACATCGTCATTGTGAGCGGATCTAATCTATCAACCCCCAGCGATCCGGCCGTGTCCTATGCTTCCACAGCGGATAAATACCTGGTGGTCTGGCAAGAAACCTGGCATCCCGCACCGCTCAGCAAGGATATTATGGGACAACTCGTGACCAGTTCCGGCACACTCGATGGCAGCAATTTCACGATTTCTGACGATA
>CAYNVC010000244.1:0-4816 GCA_964400615.1 uncultured Anaerolineales bacterium
CTACCAGAGAGCGTGCTCGCCGTCCAGGTGGTGTATCCCCGGCTCTACGGCCAGGATGGGGTACTCGCCGCTCTCGTCCGGGTAGGGCCAATAGTCGCTCAGATAGCAGTGGACGGGCACGTCTATGCCGCCGACGGCATCCACGATCCCGATCAGGCCGTCAAAGTTTGTGCGGGCGTAATAGTCCACCCGGATGCCCAGGTTGTAGAGCAAAGTGTCGCGCACCAGGGCCGGCCCACCACCCTCGTAATTATAAGTCTCTCCGTAAAGATCGGCAAAGTTGATGCGGCTCATCCAAAAACCGGGAATGTAGAGATATATGTCGCGGGGAACCGAGATCACCGAGACGGTTCCGTGCTCGAGCTGGATGGAGACGATCTGCACGACATCGGTGTGCCACTGCGACCAATCTGGGCGCTGATCACTGCCCAGGACGACGATGTTGATCGCGTCTGCGGATACAGGAACCGGCTGCACCGGCGTGGGGATGGGGAGCGTGTACGAGACTATGGCGGCGGCCTGGGCTATGGCCTGTGCATCCATCGTAGGGAAGGGAGAGGGGACGACGAAAGAGGTGGTCGGAGGGGAGGGGGTCGGCGAGGCGGGCGGCGGCGTTGGCGTGGCCGTCGCCGGCAGGGGCGTGGGAGAGTCCGGCGTCGCAGAGGGTGGGAGTGGAGCGTCAGGCGTGGATAGCGCTACGGCCACGGGAGGGCTGGGGGTGAAAACCTCTGCTGCCGCCACCGGGGCCACCGTCCGCATCTGCGGGCTGAGCGTCCAGCCGACCAGGGCCGAGGTCATCAGACACAACACCAGTACGGTCAACCCGAACTGGTACGCTGCCCAACGCGCGTGAGGAGAACGGACGGTGGAAACCAGAGTGCGCTGTTCGGGGATCGTTGGAGAAGGTAACTCGCGCCGCTGCGCCCATTGCAGGGCCTCGTAGGCGCGTTTGTTTTGCGGATGAGCTGCCAGAGCCTGGGTAGTGTAGGCGATGCTATCCTGGGGGGCATCCGCCAGATAGCTCAGCCATACCAACGCGGTCTCGTTGTTGGGGTCGTAGCGCAGCGCAGCCTGGAAAGCGTCCCGCGCCTCCTCTCTCCGTCCAGCGCGGGCCGCCCTCATTCCTCTCCACAACATCTCTGTAATCGTCATTCTCTCCACCCGGCGGCAATGAATATATGCAAGTTTACTTTATCACTATTGTACCGCGCCCGGCCCAGAATGGCGTTACGACAGGGTTACGGGCTAGTTACGGGCAGAGTTGGCGTGATTGGTAAATCTCGCCCACCTGTGCTAAAATAACAGCATGACGAGGCAGCGGAATTGCGACAGGGAGGAAATGCGAACCTGGGGCGGCGCGAGGTGAACGATATGGGAGACGCAGACACTTTACACCGGGATAAGGTATCCTGGCAAATCTGGGTCGTTGCCGTATCGTTGGGCCTGGCGGGCCTCTTTCTAGTTCTGGCTGCCTTCCAGGCATGGCGCGTGGCCCAGGTTCCTTTCCTGGGCCTGTTCGCCGAGCCGACGCTGATCGCCAACGGGGCTGGCGACCAGACCTGGGCCGCCTACGCGGCCGGAATTCAGAATCACGACCAACTGATCGCACTCGACGGCCACCCCCTGCAAGACACCTCAGCATTGACCAGACTGCTCTCCAGGTACGCCCCCGGCGACGTGGTAACGTTGACGGCAGTTGGCGTTGATGGTGTGTGGCGTGACCTGGAAATACCTCTCGTCCCCTTGCCGCGCAGCGCGTTGATCAATTTCTTCTTCCTGCCCTACTCACTGGGGCTGGTCTACCTGCTGTTGGGCGTATGGGTGTTCTGGGCCAAGCGGCACGAAAGAGAAGCGTTGGTGTTCGGGGCAATGTGCGCCGTGATCGCTTTGAGTCTGGGCCTGTTGTTCGATACCTACACCACACACGGTCTGGCGCGCGTCTGGATTATCGCCGTCTCACTGGTCGGCAGTGTCCTCATCCACCTGGCGCTGGTGTTCCCCCAGCGAACGCGGCTGTTCGACCGTGTTCCTCTGCTGGGCTACCTGGTTTACGCGCCAGGGGTGATCATCGCCATCATCAATCAATTCACCATCTACAATTTCCAGGCTCGCCGCGCCTATTTCAACACCTGGCTGGCGGCTTTTGTCTTTGTGAGTCTTGGCATAGCTGCCCTGTTGGCAATGATGGTCTATCGAGACCGCTTTTCCCGCTCTCCCATCGCCCAGGCCAGGGCACGCATCATCCTGTGGGGCGCTTTGCTGGCCTTTGGCCCGATTGGGCTGTGGTTCATCACGTTCACCGCCGCCGATTGGGCCTTTTCCCCACTGTCCGTCTTGCCCTGGCTGGCTCTGTTCCCCATTTCCATCGCCTACGCCATCCTGCGCTATCGTTTGTTCGACGTCAACCTGGTAGTCAGCCGGAGCGTGGCCTATGCTCTGCTGAGCGCGGGAGTGGTGGGGATATATTTCCTCATCCTCTACCTGTTCAGTCTCCTGTTCGGCGTGACTCTGCCAGCCAACCACCCGCTCGTCTTTGGCGTGTACATCTTTTTGCTGGCCTTGCTCATGGCCCCGGCGCGAACATATCTACAGAACGCGGTGGATAGAATCTTTTTGCGCGAGGCGGTTGACCATCGCCAGATCGTGCGCGGTTTCGGCGACCGATTGACAAAATCCACGGAACTGACCTCGATCCTCCAGGCGTTGGAGGAAGCGTTGGAAAAGGGCTGGCATCTCCAATCAGCAGCACTGTTCCTGTACGACCAGCAACGCGCGTGCTATGCACCCCGCTCCATCGGAGGAGGGGCACGCTTATCAGTCACCTTTGACCCACGGGGGCCACTGGCCCAACAAATGCTCCAGCGGCGCGAATGCCTCTACCTGTACCAGGATCGCCCCCTGCCCACACACCTGGAATCTGATAGCGAGCTTTTGGAACCCCTGCGCTCATTTCTATTCATCCCCGTGCCGGGGCGCGGGTGGCTGGCGTTAGGCCCAAAGCGGAGTGGCGTTCCTTTTTCCTCGGATGACCTGACCACGTTAGAGTCGCTCGGTTCGCAGGTGGCGGTGGCCCTGGAAAAAGTGTCCCTCTTTAGCGACCTGGAGCGACGCATGACGGAGGTGGACGTGCTGCGCTGGGTTGGGCAGGCGGTCAACTTTGCTATGGACGTGGACGACTTGATGGAATTAGTATACGCCCAAACCAGCCGCGTGCTCGACACCAACAATTTCTACATCGCTCTCTATAATCAGGACAAAGGGACGTTGTCGTTTACCTTTTACGTCCAGGATGGCGAGCGCATTTACCCGAACGACGAATGGTCGGTGGATACGGGCCTGAGCGGCGAGATCGTCCGCACCGGGCGGGCAATTGTGACCGATGACTATACCCAGGAGTGCAACCGGCGCGGCATCACCCCCGGCGGACATCCGGGACAGGCCTGGATGGGAGTGCCACTCAGCGCCGGAGATCAGGTCATTGGGGTGATGAACGTCTCCAGCTTTGACCCGGCCACGAGATATTCAGACGAACAGGTGCAGATTTTTTCGGCCATTGCCGACCAGGCAGCGGCGATCCTCGACCGGGCGCGTCTCTATCGAGAAATGGAAACCAGAGCGCAGCAACTGGCTGCCCTCAACCAGGTCGGCGGAGTGATTACCTCCACCCTCGACCTGGAGGCGGTGCTGCACCTGATTATGGACAAATCGGTAGAGCTGCTTCAGGCCGAAGCCGGATCATTGATACTGGTTGACCAGGATACCGGCGAACTGGTCTTCAAAGTGACGGCTGGCCCCGGTTCCGCCGACCTGACGGGAGTGCGTCTCTCCCCCGGCACCGGAGTCGTGGGAACGGTGGTGCGCGAGGGTAAACCGGTCATCATCCGGGACGCCCAGAACGACAGCCGCTGGTATCGAGACCTCGATTCCGAATTTATCACCCACTCTATCATTGCCGTGCCAATGTTCAGCCGGGGGCAGGCCATCGGCGCGATCCAATTGCTCAACCGCCTTGACGGCGTGCCGTTCGACGAGGACGACGAGCAACTTTTGACCGCTTTTGCCACCAACGCCGCCATCTCGATCGAGAACGCCCGCCTGTTTACCAAGACCGACCAGGCTCTCGAAGCGCGAGTCGAAGAACTCTCGATGATGCAGCGCATTGATCGAGAGCTTAACACCTCCCTGGATTACGACCAGGTGATGAGCCTGACTCTGGATTGGGCGCTGCGCACGACCTGGGCCAACGTGGGGCTGGTGGCCGCCGTCGTCGAGACCGAGGACGGTGGACAAGGTCTGCGCTTCCTGGCCCACAAAGGCTATCCGGAGGAAGAGTTTTCCAATCAAAAAGATAAACTATGGCCTTTGAACCGGGGAATCATTGGGCGGGTGGTGCGGAACGGGCAACCCGAGATGGTGGAGAACGTGCAAGAGGATCCCGATTACGTACCGATTGCGCCGGGGATGACGGCGCAATTGACCGCGCCCATCAGACGGGAAACGCAGGTCGTCGGCGTGATTGCCCTGGAATCCTCTCAGCGCGATCTGTTCGACCAGGAACTGTTCGAGTTCGTCATCCGCCTGTCCGACCATGCCGCCATCGCCATCGAGAACGCCCGCTTGTTCGAACAAGTGCGCCGGGCAAACGAGGCCAAGACCGAGTTTGTATCTTTTGTCTCCCACGAGCTCAAGCAACCGATGACCTCGATCAAGGGATATGCGGATTTGCTCGCCAAGGGGGTAGCCGGTGAACTGAACCCGGATCAGCGCAACTTTATGGATACGATAGCGGTCAATGTCGGGCGGATGAACACGCTGG
>CAYNVC010000245.1:0-3213 GCA_964400615.1 uncultured Anaerolineales bacterium
TGTTCTGATAATAGAGGATAGTTGGCCCTGTCGGTCCCGATCCGCAAATCCTGCCTATCCGTGTTCTGATAACACGGATTTCCGGGATTGTCGGATCATCGAATCCGCAAATCCTGCCCATCCGTGTTCTGACAACAAATGAAAATCACCTGTCTGATAGATAACACAGTTCAACCACACTCCGCCTTTTGGGGGGAGCACGGCCTATCTTTCCTGATCGAATCGGAGGGGGAGCGGATGCTCTTTGATACCGGCGGTAGCGGCGACGTGCTCTTGCACAACCTGGCGGCGGTTCAGGTCGTGCCGCAGAGCATATCCGCGCTGGCACTCAGCCACGCCCACCGGGATCACACCGGCGGGCTGCCGGCCCTGCTGGCGCGGCGGGCCGGGCTGCCGCTCTATGCCCACCCCAACCTGTTCCGCGAGCGATTCTCGCAGCACGGCGCAGAGATGCGGTCGGTGGGGATGCCGTTGAACCAGGAGGACCTGGGCCAGGTGGCCGATCTGAGCTTGAGCGACGAGCCGCAAGAGATTCTGCCCGGCGTCTGGACCAGCGGCGAGATCACCGGGCGGGATGAGCCGGAGGGACGCAGTTCCCACCACTTTATCCGCCAGGGGGAAACGCTGGTGGCCGATCCCTACCGGGACGACATGTCGCTGCTGCTAGAGACCGAAACGGGGCTGGTGCTGATCTGTGGCTGTTGCCACGCCGGCCTGCTCAACACGCTGGCCCAGGTGCGGCAGGCATTTGGGCGCGATCCGGTCGTGGTGATGGGCGGGACACCTCATCAGCGCGGACGAGGAACAGTTGCATCACCTGGTGGAGGTGTTGGGACAGATGGGGCCGCCGGCCCTGTACCCCAATCACTGCACGGGGCAAAAGGCTTACGTGGCGCTGGCGCGGGCCTTTGGGGAGCGGGTGTCACCATGCCCGGCGGGGACTGTTTTGGAACTATGATCAGACCATTGTGGCAACTTTTGTTGGACGATCCGGCAAACCTGGATTGTGACGAGTGCTTTGCCGTGATGGAGTATTGGGCCGAGATGCTGTCTCAGGCAGGCGTCGCTATTCTGCCCGACATCCAGAAACATCTGGTGCGGTGCCCGGATTGTCACGTCGAGCACCGTGAGACTATGCGCCGTCTGGGAGCAGCAATTCAATCAAAAACGAAAAATGGAGTGAACGTATGATTATCACAGTAGCGAGCGGTAAAGGCGGCACCGGCAAGACCACAGTCGCGGTCAACCTGGCGCTGAGTATGGCGGCGGAGCGGGAATCTGCTCACCTTGCCAACCCGTCGTTCTTGGATTGCGACGTGGAGGAGCCGAACGCGGCCCTCTTTCTCAAGCCGGTCATTGACGAGGAGCGCCGGGTAGGGCAGATGATCCCCCAGGTAGACCTGGAAAAGTGTATCTATTGCGGGCGCTGCGCCGAGGTGTGCCAGTACAGCGCCATCGCCGTGGTGGCGCAAAAGGTGTTGATCTTTCCCGAACTCTGCCACGGCTGCGGCAGTTGCAGCCTCAACTGTCCCACCGGCGCACTCGACGAGGTGTTGGACGTGATGGGGACGATAGAGCGCGGTCACGCCGGAGCGATTACGTTTGCCCAGGGGACGATGGACGTGGGAGAGGCGATGGCCGTGCCCATCATTCACCAGTTGAAGGAGTGGGTCATCCCGGTGGGTGGAACCGACCACGTCATCCTGGACGCGCCGCCCGGCACGGCCTGTCCCGTGGTGGAGGCGATGCGCGGGGCCGATTTCGTGCTGATGGTGACGGAACCGACCCCCTTTGGCCTGCACGATCTACGTTTGGCGGTGGAGGTGGCCCGCGACGAGCTGCACCTGCCGGTCGGCGTGGTGGTCAACCGGGACGGGGTGGGGGATAGCGGCGTGGACGAGTACTGCGCGGCGCAGGATATTCCTATCCTGATGCGTATCCCGCTCGACCGGCGCATAGCCGAGGCGTACTCGGAGGGAACCTCGATTGTGGAAACGCTGCCCGAATACCGGGCCAAATTCGTCGCGCTGTGGGAGCGGATGGAAGAGTTGAAAGCGGGGGCGTGATATGTTGATCGAATCTTTTGACCTCAAGATCGAGATTTCCACCCACAGCACGGAGCGGTTCGACTACGAGGCCACCGCTCACTTGAACGTGGACATCGGCCCCGCGCTGCCGTATCTCAACGCCACGCTCTCCAGGGGTATCTACCTGCCGGACAAACCGGCCCTCTCGTGGCGCTACGACGGACACAACGTCGGCTTTTGGGCCTATCGCATCGCCGCCGACGACCTGGAGAGCCGGGAGCAGGCGCAGGAGGTGATCCAATACCTGGTGGACATGGTCAACCAGGTCTGGGAGAAGCGGGACGAGCTGGAGCCGGATACGACCACTCACAAGCGGCTGCAACCGCTAGAGCTATATCAACTGCTGCCCAAGACCAACTGCGGCGCTTGCGGCGAGGCGGGTTGCTTTCCATTTGCGCTCAAACTGGTCACAGGGCAGGCGAAATTGGAGCAGTGCACCCCGCTTTACAGCGATCCGGCGTTCGAGGGGCAGCGGGGCAAGTTAGAGTCGCTGCTGGCTACCAAGTGGCGCACGCTCGACGTGACATAGGGGCAAAGATGAATTTCGACGGGATTTTCATAGGCGCGGCGTCGTTTCTCGTCATTGGCATCTTTCACCCCATCGTGATCAAGGCCGAGTACCACCTGGGGACGCGGGTCTGGCCCGCGTTTCTCCTGGCGGGAGTGGTTGCTTTGGGCCTCTCTCTGTCCGTCGCCGACGGGGTGGGATCGGCTGTGCTGGGAGTAGTGGGGTTTTCGTGCCTTTGGAGCATCAAAGAGATTTTCGAGCAGGAAGAACGGGTCGCAAGGGGCTGGTTCCCCAGGAACCCGAAACGGGATAATTGACGAGAAGGAGAGAATAGTATGTGTCAGGCGACAGTTTACCTGGGAGAGAAGCAGGTGGCGGAGGAAGTGACCAGTCTGGAGGCAATCGAGGAGGGAGTGCGGCTCACCGCTTTCTTCGAGGAGCCGCAGATCGTACCGGGCCGGGTGCGGCAGATCGATTTCCTCAAGCACCACGTGTACCTGGAACCGTTGGAGCAGGCGCAAGATGAATGACACGGATAAATTACGGGTCTTGCTGCCCCATTGGATCGAGCACAATGGCGAGCACGCGGCCGAGTTCCGCAAGTGGGCGGAGCGGGCC
>CAYNVC010000245.1:3313-4789 GCA_964400615.1 uncultured Anaerolineales bacterium
CCAATAAACATCACCCGCTGGGGTTGGTACTCTATCGCGGTCAACCTGGTGCTGGCCTCCATCAGCCTGTCCATCGCCGTCGCTTCCGGCAGTCTGGCGGTCAAGGCGGAGATGGTCCATAACCTGGTGGATCTGTTGGCCGCGCTGGGGGTGCTGGTCGGCTTGAAACTCTCGACCCGCAAATCCAAAACGTTTCCCTACGGCCTCTACAAGCTAGAGAACGTCGTCGCCGTGGCGCTGGCCGGGCTGACATTTCTCACCGCCTACGAGATCGCGCGGGACGCGCTCTTTGCCCCGCCGCACCAGGCCACGGTGGCCCCCTGGATGCTGGCCGGCATCGTCGTGGCGACGGCCATCCCGCTGGTTTTCAGCTATTTCGAGCTGCGGGCCGGGCGGGCGGCCAACTCTCCGGCCCTCATCGCCAGCGCCAAAGAGTATCGCACCCACGTCTTTACCACCGGGGCGGTCTTTGCCGCGCTCGCGGCCCAGCGGTTCGACCTGCCGCTGGATCAGGTCGCCGCGCTGATCATCGTCCTCGCCATCGGCCAGACCGGTTGGGAACTGCTCGTCGGGGGCATGCGTGTGCTGCTGGACGCCTCACTCGACGCCGACACGCTGCTCCAGATTCGAGAGACCATCGCCGCCGAGCCGACGGTGGCCGAGGTGTTGGAGGTCACGGGGCGGAACGCGGGCCGTTTCCGCTTCGTCGAGGCCGAGGTTGCGCTGCGGGTGCGCGAGTTGGAGCAGGCGGAAGTGGTCACGCGGCGCATCGAGGAGCGGATTCGCCAGGATGTGCCGCACGTTGACCGGGTGCTGATTCGCGCCGAACCGGTACAGCGCACCCACTGGCTGTACACCGTCCCTCTGGCCGACCTGGGCGGCGCGGTCAGCGAGCATTTCGGGGAAGCGCCATTCTTTGCCCTGGTCAAGGTGCGCCTGAGCGATGGTGTGGTCGAGGAACAGCAAATCCTCGCCAACCCCTACGTGGAGGAGGAAAAGGCCAAAGGCATCCGCGTGGCCGAGTGGCTGGTGGCGCAAAAAGTGGACGTGGTTTTGCTGCGGGAGAACGTCCAGGGGCGCGGGCCGATCTATGTCTTTGGCGACGCCGGGGTCGAGCTGCGGCAGGTGGAGGCCGTGACGCTGGCGGAAGCGGTCGCGGGTCAGTTGGGTTCCGGGGAGAGGACGACCCCCTCGGATTGAATGGCCCGGTAGATGGGGAACTGGTAGCGGGACAGCTTGTCCCAGTGGGAACGGCTCACGGCCCGTACCGAAATAAGGAGGTCGTATTCCAGCGATACCCGCGCTGTCAGTCGGCGGACGCTCGAACGCAGGTAGGGATCGTCGTCGGTCAAAGCTACGAGCACATCTATGTCCGAATCAGGGCCAGAGTCGCCGCGAGCTTTGGAGCCGAAAAGGAATACCGATTTAATCCGGTCGCTGTGATGCAGGTACAGTTTCTGTACCAATGTTTCTAAT
>CAYNVC010000246.1:0-4789 GCA_964400615.1 uncultured Anaerolineales bacterium
TCGTGAGGCGGGCTTGAGGGTCCAGCCCGGTGGTCAGCTCGTCCAGAAAGACCAGGTCGGGGTCGTTGATCAGGGCGAGGGCGATAAAGAGACGTTGTTTCTGCCCGCCGGAGAGTTTGGCAAAGGGAGCGTCGCGCTTTTCGGCCAGGCCGAATTGGCTCAAAAGCGTGTCCCAGTCCACCGAGCGACGGTAGAAGGAGGCGAACAAGTCCATCGCTTCCCCCACTTTGATCCGGTCGGGCAGGGCCGCCTCTTGCAATTGCACGCCGATGCGCTCCCGTAACTCGTAGCCGTCCTGCTGTGGCGATAGCCCCAGTACGCGGACGTTGCCCCTGTCGGCCCGGCGCAACCCCTCGATGCACTCGATGGTGGTCGTCTTGCCCGCTCCATTGGGGCCGACCATGCCAAAGATTTCGCCCTCGTGAACCTCGAATGTGACGCCGTCCACAGCGTGAACTTTTCCATAGAACTTGTGTATCTCTTCGACTGTGATTGCAGCCGTCATTTTACCTCCTTATTGTGTATGGATAATTTGTTCCAGTGCGTCCACATAAGCGGCAAATGCCTCTCGTCCCTGTTGTGTGGCCCAGATCCAGGTCTTGGGCCGCCGTTTGACAAAGACCTTTTCCACGGTCAGGTGGCCCGCTTTCTCCAGACGTTGCAAGTGGGTGCTCAGATTGCCGTCGGTTAGCTCCAACAGGTCGCGCAGGAAGGTGAAATCCACTTTGGTTCCTTCCTTCAGGCTGACCAGCGCCGCCATGATGCGCAGCCGGGTTGGCTGGTGGATCAAAGTGTCAAGGGCGGCCACTGTTCACCCCTCGCTGCGCATGAGCCAGGCCCCGCTCCCTACCAGCAGCCCCCCGCCTAGAAGAGCCATCACCAGATCGAGGTAGCCGGGCAGCAAAATTACTGCCGCCGTCACGAACACTGCGATGAGCACGCCGATGCCGCTGATGGCCCAGTACGTAAAAATACCGAGTTGGACAAAGGCCAGGGCGACACTCAAGGTGAACAATAGCGTCAGATCGCGGCTGGTGTGCAGGTGGAAAAGCCAGAGCAACAGGCCGTCGAAGGTGAACAGAGCCAACCAGTAGAGCAGCATTGACAGGCTGACGGGGGAATGCACGTCGTTACGACGCCCGGCACGTATTTCTATCCCGACGCTGACCACCGCGCCAATGGTATCCAGCACCGGCCATAGCCAGGCGGTGGTGTTGCTGGGTAGGAACTGGTTGCCCAAAAAGCCGGTGAACCAGATGGCTCCCCATAGTATCATGATTCGGCCCGCGATCTTGCCCTCTCTCCGGCGGGTGCGCTTCATGATTTGGCGGATGATTTTCAAATCGTCCAATGCACGCTCAGTGTCCATTTCTTCTCCTTTGCCCGTGTAAAGAACTTTGTACTACAAAGTATTTTACCGCAGATTATTCGTTTTGTCAAGTGTTTCCTGCGGTACAGGACGGAGGACGGATCGCTCGCACCTTGCTTGTGTCCTCGCATTGCTGTGCTATAATGACAAAACAGCGATAGTATTTCTTCGATTTGCAGGAGGTTTCGTGCGACGCTCAAAAGTACAACGTGCCAGAGACAAGAGAACCCAAATCATATTTTGGATCCTCAGTTTACTCGTCGTTCTCAGCATGGCGTTGGGCCTGGTGGGGACGTTGGTTCCGCCCAGCAGTGTGACGCCAACTGCCGTACCAACCCAAACCCCTTTCCCCACTCGCACACCCACGCCATTCCCCTCGTGAGGCAGACGCGGTTCTAGCTGGGACACAGATTCAAAAGCGCTTCAAGGAGTCATGCGATGACCAGGAAGCCCCTCAAAATTTTGTTTCTCGCCGCCGAAGCTGTCCCCTTTGCCAAAGTGGGCGGCCTGGCCGACGTGGCCGGTTCGCTGCCCCAGGCGGTTCAGGCGCTGGGCCACGACGTGCGGCTGATGATACCCCGCTACGGAACCATCCGCAGCGACCAGTTCGACCTGGAAAAAATAGGAGAGCCGATCCCTATTCCCCTGGGGCCGGGAGTGGAGAACGTCCACCTGGTCGGCTCCCACACCGGCCATGTCCCGGTCTATTTGATCTGGGACGAGCACTATTTTTCCTCCCGCGACCAGGTCTATGGGTTCGAGGACGACGCCCAGCGATTCACCGTCTTTGGACGTGGTGCGCTGGCCGCGCTCCAGGCGCTGGATTGGAAACCGGACGTGATCCACGCCAACGACTGGCACACGGGAATCGTCCCGACATGGCTGAACACGGAGGGGCAGGACGACCCGTTTTATAGCGACATCGCCACCCTCTTTACCATCCACAACCTGACCTACCAGGGCGTCACCGGGCGCTTGATCCTGACCTTTGCCCAGATGGAGTACGTGCAGCACCTGGAGGTCGAGCAGCCGGGGATGGTCAACTGGATGGCGCAGGGCATCGCCAACGCCGACATGGTCAACGCGGTCAGCAAACGGTACGCGCAGGAAATCCTCACCCCAGAGATGGGGATGGGGCTGGCCCCGCTGCTCAAAGAGCGCAAGAACCGGCTCTCCGGCGTGGTCAACGGGATTGACTATCAGCAGTGGAACCCGGCCACAGACCCCGCCATCCCGCACCGCTTCGATCTCGAGACGCTCGACCAGCGCATTGCCAACAAGACTGCCTTGCAGCAGCAGGCCCGCCTCCCCGTGCGGGCCGACGTGCCGCTGGTCGGCATGGTCACGCGGCTGGACGAGGTCAAGGGGATGGATTTGATGGAGCCGGTGCTGGATTGGCTGCTGACGCAGGAACAAGAGACGCAATTCGTTCTGCTGGGAACCGGCGACCCGCGCTACCACGAGTTGTTCGAGCGGATCCAGGCCCGCTACCCCAATCGTATGCACGCCTTCCTCAAATTCGATCCGGCGCTGGCGCGGCGCATCTACGCCGGGGCCGACATGTTCCTCATGCCCAGCGCGGTCGAGCCGTGCGGGTTGGGGCAGATGATCGCCATGCACTATGGCTGCGTGCCGGTGGTGCGGGCGACCGGCGGCCTGGCGGACACGGTCGCCGATAACAGCGCCAAACGGGGGCGCGGCACCGGGTTCACCTTTGCGGACTATACCCCCGCCGCCTGCCAGGAGGCGCTGAGCCGGGCGCTCAAGGTCTATGCCAAAAAGTCGGCCTGGCGCAGGATGCAGCAGCGGGGCATGGCGATTGATTTCTCCTGGTCGGCCTCGGCGGACAAATACGTCAAGCTCTACCGGAGGGCGATCAAAGTTCACAAGCGGGGCTGATTTGCCCCACGGGCGCGGCGGGCGTACCGCAACTTGCCCTACAGGCGTCGCGCAAGTTGTTAAATTGCGGTTTGGCGAGTTGCCCTACGGTTGCCGGTGGACAATATAACAAAACATAGGAGGGGGAATGCGCACTCTGGCAATGATTCTGGCGGGCGGCGCGGGCAGCCGCCTGAGTATGCTGACCCAAAAACGAACCAAGCCGGCGGTGCCTTTCGGCGGCAAGTACCGCATCATTGATTTCACCCTCTCCAATTGCTCCAATTCCGGCATCTATAACGTCGGCATCTGCACCCAGTACCGTCCCCGTTCGCTCAACGAGCACATCCAATCCGGCTGGCCCTGGGATTTGGACCGCGTCTCCGGCGGAGTCACCCTGCTGCAACCCTACGTCGGCCCGCGCGATTCCCACTGGTACCAGGGCACCGCCGACGCCATCTACCAAAACCTGGATTTTATTCTGGGACAGCGGCCCGACGTCGTCCTCATCCTCTCCGGCGACCACATCTACAAGATGGATTACGACATGCTGGTCGCTTTCCACCTCGACCACGGGGCCGACCTGACTATCGCCACGCTGCGCGTCACACCGGAGGATGCCTCCCGCTTTGGCATTCTGGAGACCGACGACGAGTACCGCGTGCTCAGTTTCGACGAAAAGCCGGCCCATCCCCAGGGGACGCTGGCCTCGATGGGCATTTACGCCTTTAACGGCGACGTGCTGCGCGACGTGCTGTTGAGCGACCACGCCCGGCCCGGCTCGACCCACGATTTCGGCGGCGACATCATCCCCCGTATGATTGGCTCGCATCACGTCTACGCCTTTCCCTACAACGGCTACTGGGTGGACGTGGGGACTATCAGCGCCTACTGGCAGGCGCACATGGACTTGCTGCTGGAAAAGCCGCGCCTCGACCTGCTCGACCGCGAGTGGGTCATCCACACCCGCAGCGAGGAGCGCCCCCCGGTCAGCGTGCGCGGGACGGCGCACATCGCCCACTCGCTCATCACCGACGGCTGCGTCATCGCCGGGCGGGTGGAGAACTCGGTGCTTTCGCCGGGGGTGGTGGTGCAGGAGGGCGCGGTGGTGCGCAACTCGGTCGTGATGACCGACGCGGTGATCGGGGCAGACGCCGTCGTTGACCACGCTATTTTGGACAAGCGCGTCCACGTCGGGGCCGGGGCGCAGGTCGGTGCAGGAGCAGCGGCGGATGGGGGTATCACCGTCGTCGGCAAGAACACGCGCCTGCCGGCGGGCGTGCGCGTGGGCCGCCGCTGCGACATCGCCGCCGACCTGGACGAGAGCGCCTTCGAGACGGACGTTATTCCTGACGGTGCGGTCATCACCAATGATGTGTAGGCCGCCGGAATCCCATTCCGGCGCTGCGTGGGAAAGAGTACCACGGATAGGAGAAATACACGATAGGTGCGCAGCGCCGGAATCCCATTTCAACATTGAAGGTCGCTATCCGGAAATATGGGGGCCTGTTCCACCATATTTCCGGATAGCGACCTTCAATG
>CAYNVC010000247.1:0-4786 GCA_964400615.1 uncultured Anaerolineales bacterium
ATGACGGCCACACGGTTGATCGCGTACTTCATAATCGTTCCTCCTTAATAATCCGCCAATCCCGCTAATCCACGTTCCGACTCGCGCTATTTGAGTTGCGCACTGCGGAAACCCAAAATACGGCGGGCGACGACGAGCTTGTTGATCTGCCCCGTACCCTCGAAAATGTCGTTGATCTTGGCGTCGCGCATCCACTTTTCGAGCAGCAACTTGCGCGAGTAGCCCAGCGGGCCCATCAATTCGACCGCTTTCTGCGTCACCCAGGTCACGACCTCACCCGCTTTGGCCTTGCACATACTGGCCTCGACCGGGTTGCTCATCTTCATATCGGCCATCCAGACGGCACGCAGGACGAGTAACCAGGCCGCCCTGAGTTTGGCCTCCATGTCCAACACGTCCCGCTGCACGGCGGTGAGCTTGTGGCGCGGGACGCCGTAGGGAAATTCGATCCCGTTCTTTTCCAATTCCGCCTTGACGAACTCGAGCGCCGCCCGTCCCACGCCGAGGGCACTGGAGGCCACCAGCGGGCGGGAAGCGTTGAACGTCTGCATAGCCCCCTTGAACCCCTTGGTCTTTTTCCTGTCCTGCACCTCCGGGCTACCCAGGATGTTATCGTAGGGAATGCGGCAATTGTCAAAGAGAATGGAAGCGGTATCGCTGGCGCGGATGCCCAATTTATCCTCGACCTTGGTGACGCTCATGCCGGGCGTGCCCCGCTCGACGACGAAACTCTTGATGCCGGCCCGCCCCGCCGAGCGGTCTACGGTCGCCCACACCACCACGAAACCATCCGACTCTTGCGCCGCCATGAGGCCACTGGTGACGAATATCTTTTCGCCGTTCAGGATCCACTCGTTCGTCTCGGGATCGAGCGTGGCCGTGCACTGGATCGAGGCGGTGTCGGAGCCTGCGCCCGGTTCGGTGATCGCCATAGCGCCCCACTTGGGTTCCCCCTCGGTAAAGCGGGTAAGGAACCGCTCCTTTTGCTCCGGCGTGCCGACCGATTCGATTGCCGTCCCGCCCAATCCCGCGTCCGGCGTGCAGAGGTAGATGGCCGCATCGCCCCAGGACATTGTCTCGATGACGTGAGCGAGCATCATGTAGCCGATGGGTGGACGTTTGTCCTTTTTCTCCTTTTTCTCCTCTTGGGGCTGGCCCCGGCCAAGCAAACGGTCGAGGTTTTTCTTGTTCATGCCCTTTTGGGTTTCCCAGACCATGTTGATATAGTCCCACGGCTTTTCGTGCTCGTGCTCGTCGAAATAGCGAGACACGGGCCGGATCATACCTTCGGCCAGCATCTTCATCATAGCCAGATTGCGTTCGATCACACTGGGGGTTTCAAAATCTATCATCTCGTCTCTCCTTGATCACAATAGACCTTCCCGAAAGATCGAGCTTTCGGGAAGGTTACTCAGACCATCGCCAGGCCATCAAAAGTGACAAAGCCGCGCCCGTTGCGCAGCCACAGCTCGACCGGGTGCTCGCGGATGTAGCCGTGTCCACCGAGCACCTGCACGGCCCTATCGGTGACGGTGAGCACCATGTCGTCGGCGTAGGATTTAGCCAGGTAACACTCTTTGGTAGCGTCCTCGCCTCGATCCAACTTCCAGGCCGCCTCCCACGCCATCAGGCGGGTCGCGTCCACCTCGATAGCCATTTCCGCCAGCATAAAGGCGATAGCCTGCCGCGAGGCAATCGGCTCGCCAAACGCCTCCCGCTCTTTGGCGTACTCGCGGGCATATTCGTATGCCCCTTTAGCCACGCCGACCGCCATAGCCGCCAGCGCCGCCCGCGAATAGTTGAGGACGAGGTTGAAATTGCAGCCGCCCGCGCCGCCCAATTTGTTGGCAGCGGGCACGCGGCAATCGTTCAGCGATAGCTCGTAGGTCGCCAGCGCCTTGATGCCCATGTTCTTTTCCCGCTCGCCAATTTCCAACCCGGCCGCGCCCTGCGGGACGATAAAGCCCTGCGTCACGCCATCCTCGGCAGCCCAGACCAATATCCGATTGGCGCCGGCAGCCAGGGGGACGTAGCACTTGTGCCCGTTCAGGACGTATTCGTCCCCGTCCAACACGGCGCTGGTCGCCAGGTCGTTGGGGTCGAAATCGTAACGCGGTTCGGTGAGCGCCGCCGTGGCCGGCTCGAACGACACATCACAAAAGAGGGGCAGGTACTCTTGCTTTTGCTCGTCCGTACCGCCGATCAGAACGGGGAAGGCCAGCAGGCCGGGGGCCATAGCGTGCAGAGCAATGCTCAAATCGCCATAAGCCAGCGTCTCGGCCACCAGCACGCCGGTCAGCGCCGAGTGCTCGTCGCCAAAGCCACCGTACTCCTCCGGGATCTGGCTGGCGACCAGGCCCAACTCCCAGGCGGTATCAATCAGCTTTTGCGGAACCTCGCCCACCTCGTCGCACTCACGCGCCGCCTCGCGCATCTCGCGGGTGGCGAACCTGGACACCGCGTCCACGATCATTTTTTGCTCGTCGGTCATACTAAAAGATATCATGGGGTTTCTCCTTAATTATCCTGCTCCCTGCTTCCTGCTTCCTGCTCCCTGCATCCTGCTCAACAGACCTTGCAGCCAACCCAATTCGGCCTCCAGGTGCGCTCGAAAGCGGTCAGTCACCGCCCGGACGCCCATAAAGGGGCCATCGCGCACGTGTCCAGCCTCGTCCTGCGGTTCTACGATGTCGCGCTGTTTTTCCACGATGTGGATACGGCGCTGAATCAGCCCCACGAGTTCATCCTGGGGCAAAACGTCGAGGGCCGCCACGGCAAAAAAGAGGGGAAATGGCACCGGCTGGTGGATCAACCACAGGTCGCGCACCATGTCCACAAAAGCAGAACGGCCACGCTCGGTGATTTGAAACACACTTCGAGCGCGGCCGCTTTCGACTTGGACCCCTGCTTTTTCGACCAGCCCCTCACGGGCCATCTTGTTCAATTCATTGTAGAGCGTCGCTATAGGGACGGTGCTCCACATGTCAATACATTCCCGTTCCAGGGTTTTCTTGATCTCGTACCCGTGGAGCGGTTCGTGACGCAAGAGAGATAGAATCGCCAGTCTGGTCTCTGACACAATCCCTTCTTTCAATCTCAGGCAGGCATACTACAGACAGGAATATTATACAATAGAGTATAGCGCGTGTCAAGCCAAAAACGGTTCTATGGAAAAGAAACCGGCGCTGCCGGGATGTTAACCCAGGCAGCGCCGGTGAGAGAATTCCCCAACAACCAGTCGGGAAAATCCGATATTGAAACCAGGTCTAATGCCTGAACCGCTTTTGCCACTGGTTGATCGGTGCCATCGCGGCCAGCGCCACGTCCTGCAAGCGAGCGCGGGCATTCACCTGCGTGCTCCACACAGCATTCCGCACCCGCGTGACCGGTTGGAACAGATTCGAGAACAAGGGCCAGTTTTCCACAGCTATCGGTTCCTCCGCCACAGGTTCAGGCTGCCAGTGCAGCACAGCCGCCGCCCAGGTCAGGCCCGCCCCAAAGCCCACCAGCACCAGGTGATCGCCGGATTTGATCCGCCCTTCCTCCAAAGCGTCACACAACGCCAGTGGAATAGAGGCAGCCGATGTGTTGCCGTACCGGTCAACGTTGACCATCACCTTCGCCGGGTCTATCTTCAGCCGCCGCACGGCCAGATCAATGATGCGGGCGTTGGCCTGATGGGGAATCAGCAGGTCAACGTCGTCCCAGGTCAAACCACTCTCCCGTACCACGTTGATCACCGAGTCGGTCATTTTGCGGGTGGCGAATTTAAAGACGCGCCGCCCATCCATGCGCAAATAGTGATCCTTGTTGCGGAGCGTCTCCTCGCTAAAAGGTTTGGCAGTGCCGTAACCGGGCGCGATGAGCGCGTCCCAGTCCTGCCCCTGGGAACCAAGCTCGCAGCTCAGAATCCCGGTCGGCTGGTCACTGGATTCCACCAGGACGGCTGCCCCGCCGTCGCCAAAGAGCACGCAGGTGTTGCGATCCGTCCAGTCCACGGCCGGCGAGAGCGTCTCGACCCCGACGACGAGCACTTTATCGTACAGGCCGGTTTCGATGAATTGGCTGGCAGTCACCAGGCCATAGACGAAACCGGTGCAACCGGCGACGAGGGTAAAGGCCCCCGCCCGCGTCGCGCCCAGCCTGTCCTGCACCATGCTGGAGACGGGCGGGCAAAAATAATCGGGCGTCGAGGTAGCGACGATGATGAGGTCAACCTCTTCAGGCCCAACGTGCGCCCGCGCCAGGGCCTTTTGGCAAGCCTCGACCGCCATCGAGGATGTGCCCTCTCCCTCTCCGGCGATGTGCCGCTCACGGATGCCGGTGCGGGTGACGATCCACTCGTCGGAAGTATCCACCATTTGTTCCAGGTCGTGGTTGGTGAGAACACGCTCAGGCACCGATTTGCCCCACCCGGTGATGCGTCCATACTTTTTCATCTGGCTCCCCTCCTGTAAAAAAAGTGTAAATTGTTCGATACGCTTTCCAAAACACCACCGGGGAAAAAAGTTACGCCGGCGGAAACACTCACCGGGGCACGTCACTGCCGTGGAAACAAAATTGCCCCGGCCAGGACATTGCCCGGCCAGGGCAGAACACAAATTCCAGAACAGCACTTACAACTCTTGGAGCAGCCCCGTCCGCCGGTTGAATTGCTCGATCAATGCGTCAATCTCCTCGATCTGCGCGTGGATGGAGCTCCAATAATCCGGCTCGTACCACTGGGCTTGAATTTCCTCGTAGGTCTTGCCCTGCTGCTCGACCCAGGTATAGTACTTGAGGTTGT
>CAYNVC010000248.1:0-4769 GCA_964400615.1 uncultured Anaerolineales bacterium
GCCAAATGATGGACGGCCAA
The DNA here is from genome assembly GCA_964400615.1 of uncultured Anaerolineales bacterium. GTDB lineage: Bacteria > Chloroflexota > Anaerolineae > B4-G1 > B4-G1 > B4-G1. The sequence goes on from CAYNVC010000248.1 coordinate 21, forward strand.
CTGGGGGTGGCGGTGGCCGGGACCAAGGGCAAAACGACGACGACGGCGCTGATCGCCTCCATACTCCTGGCGGCCGGGCGCGATCCGACTTTTATCATCGGCGGGGTCGTCGCCGGGCTGGAGACGAACGCCCGCGCCGGGAAAGAGTCGCTTTTCCTCATCGAGGCGGACGAGTACGACCACACATTTCTCAGCCTCAGGCCTCGAGTGGAGGTAGTCACCAACGTGCGGCACGATCACCCGGACTGCTATCCCACGTTCGAGGATATGCGGGCTGCTTTTCGCAAGTTCGTGGCCTTGCTCCCGCTGGAGGGGCTGCTGGTGGCCTGCTGGGACGATCCGGTGGCGCGAGAATTGGGCGAGCAGCGCCGGGCGCAGGGTGGGGCGGTGGCTTTCTTTGGGCTGCAAGAGGGGGCCGAGTGGCGGGCCGAGGAGGTACGGCCCAATTTTGCCGGCGGGGTAGATTTTTTGGCTACCTGCCGGGAGCAGATGGTGGGCCTGGTGCGGCTGCGGCTGCCCGGCGCTCACAACGCCTCCAACGCGGTGGCGGCTATGGCGGTGGCGGATTACCTCGGTGTCCCGGTGCGCGTGACTCGTTTCGCGCTGGCCGAGTTCCGGGGCGTGGCGCGGCGGTTCGAGATCAAGGGAGAAGCGGACGGTGTGACCGTGGTGGACGATTACGCCCATCACCCCCTGGCGATCCGGGCCACGCTCCAGGCGGCACGGCAGCGTTTCCCGCAGCGCCCTCTGTGGGTGGCCTGGCAACCGCACACCTACAGCCGCACCCTGGCGCTGCTGGACGATTTCGCGCGGGCGTTCGACCTGGCCGATCACGTCATCCTGCTGCCCATCTACCCGGCCCGCGAGACCGATACGCTGGGGGTCAGCAGCGCCGACGTGTTGGCCCGGATGAGCCATCCCGATGCTCGCTGCGCCGGGTCTCTGGACGAGGCGCTGGTCTGGCTGGGCAGCGAGGTGCGCTCCGGCGACGTGGTGCTGACGCTGGGCGCGGGCGACGACGACGAGGTGGGCGAGTGGTTGTTGCAGGTGCTCGAGATGGAGACAGGGGACAGGGGGACAAGGGGACAAGGGGAGGGGGTGACAAGGGGATGAGGGGACAAGGTGACAAGGAGACCAAGAGAGGCGGGCGGCTGAAAAAGCGGCTGCGGGCTGTAAAAAAGCGCAAGCGGGCCAGCCGTGATTTCGAGTGTGATGTGCTGGCTGCCAGGATGCGGCTGGTAAAGGTCAAGGAGGAAAATGACCGCTAGTTCCGACCTGGACGCTCTGGCTGAGGCACTGGGGCCGCGCGTCCGGCGCGACGAGCCGCTGGCGCGTTACACTCGCCTTGGGGTCGGCGGCCCGGCGGAAATGTTGCTCGTCTGCCAGAGCGTGGACGAGGTGATCGAGGCTGTGGGGCTGGCGCGGCGGCACGGTGTGGATTGGCTGGTGCTGGGCGCTGGCTGCAACGTCCTGGTCGCCGACACCGGCATGCGCGGGCTGGTGATAGTTGACCGGGCGGCGCACGTCGAATTCTCCGGGTTGCTGGTGCGGGCCGAGGCGGGCGCTCTGCTGGCCTCGTTGGCCGGGGAGGCGGTCAGGCGCGGATTGGCCGGACTGGAGTGGGCGGCGGGCCTGCCGGGGACGGTCGGCGGGGCGGTGGTGGGCAACGCCGGCGCTTTCGAGGGGAACGTCGCCTCAGTCCTCTGCAGCGCGACGGTGCTGGGGCCGGGCGGGGCAGTCGCCGAGAGGTCGAGCGAGTGGTTCGAGTTCGAGTATCGAGGGAGCCGGATCAAGAGGAGCGGAGGAGCGGAGGGGCAGGGGAGCGTGGTGTTGGCGGCGACGTTCGAGTTGACGCCGGGTGATTCCGAGGCGCTGGCAGCGCGGGCGGGCGAGATTTTAGAGTGGCGCAGGACGCGCCACCCGGCCGGGGCGACGATGGGTTCGACTTTCAAAAACCCGCCGGATAGCCACGCCGGGTATCTGATCGAGCAGGCCGGGCTGCGCGGATACCGCGTCGGCGGGGCCGAAATCGCCGAGCTGCACGGCAATTTTTTCATGAACGCCGGTGGCGCGACCGCAGCCGACGTGTGGGCGCTGATCGAGCACGCGCGGGCCGAGGTCTACCGCCAGTTTGGGGTGAAATTGGAGCTAGAGATCGAATTGTTGGGGGAGGGGCCGTGGCGGCAAAAATCCGTGTAGGCGTCATCTTTGGCGGGCGTTCGGGGGAGCACGAGGTCTCGCTCATGTCCGCCCGGTCGGTGATGGACGCGCTGGATAAAGCAAAATACGAGATCGTGCCCATCGGTATCACCAGAGATGGGCGTTGGATCGCCTCCGGCGATCCGATGCGGGCGCTGCTGCTGGGCGACCTGGACGCCAGCCATCCCGCTGCGTTGCTGGGCGACCCCTCGCGGCGCGGCCTGATGCGGTTCGAGGAGACGGATCGCTCGCTCACGGCGGCGCGGGTGGAGGATCTCGACGTCGTTTTCCCCGTCCTGCACGGAACTTTTGGGGAAGATGGCACTGTGCAGGGATTGTTCGAGTTGGCCGGCATTCCATACGTGGGGGCAGGCGTGCTGGGTTCGGCGCTGGGATTGGACAAGATTGCATTCAAGGATATAATGAGAGCTTATGGGCTGCCAATCGTGGACTATGTGCCTCTCAAGCGTCGGGAGTGGGAGGCGAACCCCGACGGGGTGATGGAGCGAATTGAGGCCCGGCTGGACTATCCGCTCTTTACCAAACCGGCTAATTTAGGCTCCAGCGTCGGCATCACCAAGTGCCACGACCGGGCCGGACTGGCGGCAGGGCTGGCCGAGGCGGCTCGCTACGACCGCAGGATGGTCATCGAGGCGGCGGTGCCGGAGGCGCGCGAGATCGAAATCAGCGTGCTGGGCAACGATGACCCGATTGCCTCGTTGCCGGGAGAGATCATTCCCAGCCGCGAGTTTTACAGCTACGAGGCCAAGTACCTGGACGTGGGGGAGCAAGCCTCGAAATTGCTGATCCCGGCCCCCCTTTCGCCCGAGATGACCGGGCGGGTGCGCGACCTGGCCGTGCGGGCCTACCGGGCGATTGACTGCGCCGGGATGGCGCGGGCCGATTTCTTGCTCGCCGGCGAGACGGAAGAACTGTACGTTAACGAACTGAACACCATCCCCGGCTTTACCTCCATCAGTATGTACCCCAAGCTATGGGAGGCCAGCGGCGTTCCCTACCCGGAGTTGATTGACCGGCTGATAGAGCTGGCGCTGGAACGGCATCGGGACAAGGTGCGCTCCGAGACCACCTATCGGCCAGGAGAGTACGAGTGATGACGAAATCGCAGAGTGTTCGCCGGCGGAGCAGTGCTAGATTTGAGACGGCCAGCGCGTTGACCCTGGGCCGGGCGCGGGTCAGAAAACGGGCCAAACCGCGCCATTCGCCATTCGCCCGTTCGCCGTTCGCCATTCGCCATTCGTTATTCTTCCTGCTGGTCGTGATGATCGTTGGCTTGCTGTGGTTGACCCTCGACGACCGTTTCTACATTTACCACGCTGACGTGGTGGGCGCGGGCCGGGTGACGCCGGAGCAAGTCTTTCGGGCCAGTGGGTTGCAGGGACTACACGTCTTGTGGGTGCGCCCGGCCCAGGTGGAGGCCGGTATCCTGGCCCAACTCCCGGCCCTGGAGAGCGCCCAAGTCGCCTGCGGGTTGCTGGACGAGGGATGTACCATCACCGTCGTCGAGCGGCAGCCCCGGGTGATGTGGAACGACGAGGAAGGGCAATCGTGGTGGATCGATTCCGGCGGCGTCGTTTTCCCTGCCGGGGCGGAGGTGTCCGAGGGCTGGGTGGTGGAGGGGGCGCTGCCCCGGGACGAACAGGGCCAGTTGGACGAACGGGTGCGCGTCGCGCTGGCGGAATTGTGGTCGCTGGGGGCGGATGTGCCGCAGCCGTTTTATTACCTGCCGGGGCGGGGGCTGATGTACACCGCCGGGCAGGGCTATCGCGTGATTTTGGGGCAGGGAGCGGGGATGGGCGAACGGTTGCGAGTGTTGGATGCGCTGGCGGCAGACCTGGAAGCGCGCGGGGTGACACCCCTGTTCGTGGACGTGCGTCTTCCCCAAGCGCCTTATTATTCGCTGACGAACGAGTGGTAGGATGGATCGGACTATTGTAGGCATAGACGTGGGCGGCAGCAAAGTCTGCACCCTGGTAGGAGACGTGGATGAGGACGGTGCACTGCGCGTGATCGGCGTGGGAACCGTCCCCGCGCACGGCGTCCGCCAGGGAGTGGTGGTCAACGTGGCGGATGCCACGGCGGCCATCGCGGCCTCGGTAGACAAGGCCGAGCGCACGTCGGGATACAAAATCGAACGGGCCTACGTCAGTATCAGCGGCGTGCACGTCTCTTCCCTCAACAGCCGGGGAGTGGTTGGCATATCGCGCCGCGAGCACGGCATCACGGTGGATGACGTAGACCGGGCGTTGGATGCCGCGTATGCCATCGCCGTGCCCCACAACCAACAAGTGCTGCACGTGATTCCCAGGGGGTACATCGTAGACGGGCAGAGCGGCGTGCGCGACCCGGTGGGGATGTACGGCTACCGGCTGGAGGTCGAGACCCACATCGTCACCGGCTCTAGTACCTTTATCCAGAACCTGGTCAAGTGCATCGAGGAGACGGGGGTCGAGGTGGACGAGTTGGTCCTGTCCAGCCTGGCTGCTGGGAACGCCGTCTTTGACGTTCCCGTGCCGAAGAGCGCGGGGA
>CAYNVC010000249.1:0-4736 GCA_964400615.1 uncultured Anaerolineales bacterium
CCGGTCCACACCGGCAGCAGCGCGTTCCGGGCGGCGTGTTTGTCGCGCACGACTTTTTCGGGCAGCCCTTTGGCCCGCGCCGTCAGGATATAGTCCTCGCGCAGCGTCTCGAGCATACTGGTGCGAGTCAGCAGCATGGTGCCGCCGTAAGCGATCAGCGTCACGGTCAAGACCGGCAGGATGAGGTGGCTCAGAATGTCCCATCCAAAGGGGAGCAGGCCAGAACCCTGCCAGTACAGGAATGCAACTGCCGCCGGGAGCAAGAAACTCGCCAGACGCAGGGGGGTGCGATATCTGCGCTCTATCCGGTTGGAGAACAGGACCCCGACGAGCATAACCGTGAGAATGATCAGGGCGCTCCAAATCATTCTCCCGAACACCTCGTTGGCCGAGACGGTGGCGCTGATCCACTTGACCGGATCGAGGAATTTGCCCGCCGGCAGCCAATCTAACTTGACCGCAAAGAGCCAGATCATCATCAGGGCGAACCAGGGGGTAAACACGGTATATAACGTCACCCCGGTGATGGTAGATGCGTACTCGATGAACCCACCTCGCCGCCAAGCCAGTATTTTACCGGTGATAAACCCGGCCCAGAACGAGACGAGGGAAGCGGTCAGGAACAACACCAACGTGCGTGGCAGCCGTTCTTTGATGATATCAATCACCGGGCGGGGGTACTCTTGGAAGGAGACGCCCAGGTTGCCGGTATAAAAGTTGCCGATATAAGTGAGAAACCGCTCCACCGGAGGGCGATCCAGGCCCAGTTCGGCCCGCAGGCGAGCGCGTTCGGCGGGGGGAATGCTCGGGTCCAAGGCCAGCAGGTCGGCGATGTCCCCAGGTTGAGCGTCTATCAAAAAATAAGTGGCTGCCTGAAACAAAAGCAGGGTGATGAGCATTTGCAACAAACGCTTGCCCAAGAATTTCCACATAATCTCTGGCTCCTCTCTCGAAAAAGCGGACAAACGAAGGGGGAATATAAAATACCGGGGAGCGGGCGGGCATCCCCACCCGCTCCCACGGCAAAGTCACGGATACAGATTCTCAGCCATTACTTAAAGTGCGGCTGAGCGTCCGTCTGGAACCCGGCGGCGTTCGTGATTCCGCTGAGTACCTCGGTGTACGGGAAGATGATGTTGTCGCGAGCCACGTCGTCCACCTGCTTGTAGAAGAGGCAGATGTAAGGCCGCTTGTCGGCGAGCATCACCTGTAGCTTGAATACCAGGTCACGCGCTGCGTCCAGGTCGGTCGAGTTCATGAACTCGTCAATCGCGGCGTCCAACTCGTCGTCGTGGATACCGGGGGTGTTAAAGTTGCCGGAAATGGCGGTATCGTTGCGACTGTGCCAGAACGCTTCGTAGTAATCTGGGAAAGCAACGTTGCCCAGGCCCCAGCCCAGGATGTACATGTCAAAGTCCGAGTCCACGAAAACCGGGCCGAGGATGGTGTTAAAGCCGGTCAATTCCGATTCCACCGGCATACCCAGCTCGCGCATCCACTCCGAAACCCACTGGTTGAAGGTGGCGCGAAGCGGATCGTAGGCCGGGCCAGGGCCGAGGATTTTGATCTCGGGCATCGGCTCGCCGTTGGGCATGCGCAGCCCCTCGCCGGGGACGGTGTCTTCCAAATCCTCGTCGTAGTAAGGCTCCGTATCCCACGTCCAGCCAGCGTCCTTGAGCACCTGGACAGCCATGTTCACCCGCTCGTCACGGGTCGTCCCGTTCTCGTTTTCGTCCACGAGGCAATTGGTCGCCTCTCCCTCCGAGCAGTTCCGGTAAGGGGTGGGGACGTCGGGGTTGTACCAGAACCCGTTTCCGGGCGGCATGGTGGAGTACATGGGGAAGACGGACCCTTGCAGGACGTTGTTGACCACGAACTCTTTGTCCAGGACAATGTCCACGGCCTGGCGGAATTCCGGTTCCGACATGGGGTACTTGCGCATGTTGAAAGCCAGATAGTACATGCCATAGTCAGCATTGGTGTAGGTATTGATGCCAGGAGCCTGCTGGGCCTGATCTTTCAGACCGCGCGGGATGCCGGTCGGGCTAAAGACAAAGTCCACGTCACCGTTCGTCAGCGCCAGGAAGGCCGCGTCCTGGGAGCCGTAGAGAGAAAGGACGACGTTCGGCGCATAGGGGCCACCGACATAGTCCAGCGTCTTTTCGCCAGAGGCGTCACCATAGAGCTGGTAGGTGGTGCCATCGGCCATTTCGAGCATCCAGGTGCCGTCGTCGTACTCGGTGACTCGGGCGTCCTTAAAGTAGTAATTCTCGTTCGCCGTCCGTTGGATGAACGCGCCTGGTTCCCATTTGTCGGTGGTATAACCACCGAACACGGGAGAACCGGTCGGGTCGGCCTCGTACAGGGTCTTGCGGGCATTCTCGAACGCTTCGTTGTATGGATCCCATGCCGCGTTGTAAGGCTCGCAGGCGGCGGCGTCCTCGTCGCTGAGCTCCTCGGCCGTGCAGTCTACACCTTCCGGCATCTCAACGTCGGGTTCTTCCATGCCATCAATGAAGGCACGCGCTTCCGCCACTGTGTCGGCCCAAAAGTGCTCGGGCAGAACCGTCGCTTGAGCCAGGCCTGCCTGCCAGGTTCCCAGGCTGGGGGTGGTGGCAAAGGTGTATTTGACCGTATAGTCATCAACAGCCTCGACCGTGACATCAACGCCCAGCGGCGCGCATTGGTTGGGCCAGTTCTGGGTCAGTCTGAGGTCTTTGCAGGCATTGTGAGTAAAGACCACGTCGTTGGCCGTAACCGGTTCACCGTCGCTCCAGGTGGCGTTATCCACCATCTCGACCGTGATGACCCAGTTGTCTCCTTCCTTGACCGGTTCGGGGGGCAGGTCTTTGGCCAGCGAGGGGACGAAATCAAAGCGCTGGTCAGAGAGGGTGTACATGCTCGCAGGATAGCCGGAGAGCACGAATTGTGTCCACACTGAACTACCTGGGCCAAGATAGTTCCAATAGTTCAGCGAGACCGGGTCCTCGTACATGCCGATGCGATAAACATCGCAGCACTCGCCGCCAGCCGCCGCTTCTTCAGCTTCTGGGGTGGCCGTCACGACGATTTCCTCCGTCACTACTTCGGGGGGCGCAGTCACGACGACAGTCTGAACTGCCCCACCGCAGGCTGTGAGCAACATTCCGGCCACTACAAACATGCTGGCTAGAACGAACCACTTTCTGTTAAACATTTTCTCCTCCTGATTAAAATATGGTTACACTTGTGAGATTGTCATACCTTGTGGTAAACCGTGTCTCATTTATCTTGGATAAGGCACCTCCTGGCATGAAATTTGATTGTTCAAGTGTGGAAGGAAGAAGGAGGATGTAATTATAAAATCAGAATATGCAATCCTGACATTTCTCGCCCAAAGCAGTCTACAGCCCACAGCAGCGAATCACAATTCGGCCCGAGCGAGCAGTTTTTGGGCTTGTCCAGGTTGGGGTACTCTGGATCAGAAGCGATCCATCGAAAAGATCTGGCGCAGATTATTATACCCCAGCCGCTAAAAAGTGCAAACGATTTGCCGGTCAATCAACCGCCTGCCTGAACAGGTGGTGACAGCGATTGAAATCGCCTCTTTGGGCTTTCAGCGGCGGCGTGTGATGTTGAGCACAGCCGTTTTCAGCGATTGAAATCGCCTCTTTGGGCTTTCAGCCGAGCGCCCACCTGCGTGGGCGCTGCTTCCACACTGGCGTTGCAGCAGAACGACAACGCCAAGCGCCCACCTGCGTGGGCGCTGCCCCGCCAGCCGCGTATGTATGTGCGACTGCAATCACTTCTTGTAATATATTTACTAAACAGGGACAAAAAAGGTTCAAGTTGCAACACCGGTACTGGTGTTGCTACATGGGGCAGAACCGCACCTACACAATCTCCACCCCCGGTTCACCTTCGACCACCACGCCGATTTCCCAGAATGGTTGATCCATCTCACGGCAGGCAGCGGCAAAGCGTCCCATCTCGTCCGCCGGGATGGAGGCCAGGATACCCCCGTTGGTCTGGGCATCGTAGAAAAGCATTCGCACCTGGTCCGCAATGCCGGGGGCGCAGTTCACCCACCGGCTAAAGTACACCTCGTTGGCAGCCGTGCCGCCGGGAAAGAGCCATTGCTCGGCCAGGGAGTAGGCGGCCTCTAACACCGGAATGCGGTCCGCCTGGAGGCGGAAACGGACGGAGGCTCCCTGTGCCATCTCCACCGCGTGGCCCAGGAATCCAAAACCGGTGATGTCGGTCGCGCCGCTGGCGCTGGTGGCGTGCACGGCGGCGATTGCGTCCCGGTTCAAGCGCAACATCCAGGGGATCAATTCCTCCACCACCTCGGATGGGATTTTTCCGGCCCGGCGGGCGGTGGTGATGATCCCCGATCCCAGCGGTTTGGTGAGCACCAACCGCTGTCCAACGCGGGCACCGCCTTTGACCAGCATCCGCTCAGGGGCGACAGTTCCCAGGACGACCATGCCGTATTTAGGCTCTTTGTCGTCCATCGTGTGGCCGCCAGCGACGATCACCCCGGCCTCGCGGGATTTGTCCATCCCCCCGCGCAAGATCTCGGTGGCGATTTCGGGCGGCATGTCGGAGGGGAAAGCGGCCAGGTTGAGCGCCAGGAGAGGGGTTCCCCCCATGGCATAGATGTCGCTGATGGCGTTGGCGGCGGCGATGGCTCCGTAGGTGTAAGCGTCGTCTACCACCGGCGCGAAAAAGTCCGCCGAAACGACCAGCAGAGTCCC
>CAYNVC010000250.1:0-4725 GCA_964400615.1 uncultured Anaerolineales bacterium
TGAAGGTATAGGGAACTAGAGGTTTATCACAGAGGCAGGATCGTCAAGGAATTCCCGTATCCATTGCCAGGAAAATAGCAAAGAACTCTACGATTTGCTGGCGGTCAAGTTCGACCAAAACCCCACTGTGGACTACTGTCGGTGTGCAACTACTTGGCTATAAAGGTACGACGTTTGCTGCCTTTGAGTGTTGCCGCGAGGTCTATGAATAATGCCTCTAGTTCATCTGCAAGTGCCATCGGTCTTCCTCCGAACGGGATGTGATGGCTCAGTCTACCATGCTTTTGGGATAATTAACATTCTGGAACTCGCTTGGTCGGCAAATGGAGCGCCTGCGTTTCCGCCAGGCTATCCATAACGAATTACCGGCATGGCTGTGGGGTAGGGGGTCACACATGGACAAGAGTCGCGTCCGGCAGCCTCCCGCCCGCCTCCTCGACCGCGACGAGGATCGAGTTGTCTCTTTTCATTATCCCCCAGGACGGAAAATATGTCCAGCCTTCAGTCGCCGGGCGGCCCGGGGACGCTCAATTTGCGCGGGTGTCCAAGTTGCCGTTTTGAAGCGGGGACGGTATAATGGATATTGGATAGGCCGGAGGGAATGGTGTAACCGGGTGGGAAATGAAGAGTACACTCACCAGGCTCGATGTCGGAAACTAGTGCAGTATTGAAGAGATGACATTGGATTTTGCTCCTTGTAATACGCAGGGCGAATTTCTTGTCCGTCACCTGATTACACTGAATTGAGCATGCCGGGAGAAAATTATGAAACGAATCCCATTTATCGTCATTTCCCTGGTCGCGCTGGCGCTCACCGTCCAGGCCCAGACCAATCTCCAAATCTACTCCGATCAAAGCGTGGGTGTTCTCTCGGAGGATCCCGCCTCAGGCGAGCGGTGGAGTACGTCCGTCTTTCCCTTTGGTAATTACATCGGGCCGGCCTCCGGCGCGGACGTCCTTTGCCGCACCTACCTGCGCTTTCCACTGGATGGGGTTCCCGCCGGTGCTGCGATCCAGTCGGCCACGCTCTACGTCTACGTGGACGACTTTTGGCCCGCGCCGGGCGATGCGCCGATGTCGGTCTACCCCGTGACGGAGGACTGGACCACGGCGGGTGTGGACTGGTACGACGTGAATGCCTGGCCCGCTTTGGGGGGCGCAGCGGCGACGATAACCGTCACTTCGGACCTGGGCTGGTTCGCCTGGGACGTGACATCCCTGGCACAAGGCTGGTTGAGCGGCGCTTCAAATTATGGGTTGGTGGTAGCCGCCGCCGATCTGACCTCCTCCGCAAGCGACTGGGCCGCCGCTCGCCGTCTGACGGCTGACGACCCGGCCACGCGCCCCTACCTGGAGATACTGTTTTTCGAACCTACACCTTCCCCGCCCCCACCGACCGCGACACCGTCGCCCCCACCGCCCCCTACATCCGCGCCCCAACCGACATCACAGCCTTCCCCGCCCGCCACTCCATTGCCCACTCCCACCCCTGAACCGATCCTGCTGCCGGCCACCGGGCAGACGCGAGTTGTGTCGAGGCTGGGAACGGCGCTGGTCGGGCTGGCGTTGCTGATGGCGGCCAAGTTGGCCCGGCGCGGTCACTAGGGAGGAAGAATTTGGATCGTCGGAGCGTACTGATTGGGATAATCGCGCTGGCGCTGGTCGCGTCCGGCTTGAGAGACGCCACCCCCCGCGTGTTCCAGGTCTGGCCCGACCGCAGCGTGGGGGTCACTTCTGGCCTGCTGGAGGGACTGCCGGGGTACGCTTTTAGCCAGGTGCTGCCCCTGGGTTTTGCCCGCTCCCCAAACGGCGACCCGGTGGAGGGACGCACCTATCTCCACTTTCCGCTCGACGTGTTTCCCCCCGGCACCGAGATACTGAGTGCCACGCTCTATACCTACGTGGACAGCGGTTCGAGCGCCGGAGAGGTGACGGTGGGTGCATACCGCGTTCTCGCCCCGTGGGAAGAAGTAGAGTGGGGCCAAAACCCCGCCGACTGGCCCACGCTGGCAACGTCGCCGCTCACCACCACGCTGCTGCATCTCGGCGCGGTGACGCCCACGATACCGCCCTACATCCCCCTGCCGCTGCCTGCCCCTGTCACTCCATCCCCGGCGACCGCTACCCCCACCGTGCCGCGTGCCGTAACGGCCACGCCGTCCCGGACTCCCTCGCCCACTCCGCGCTCCACCGGGACGTCCACCCCGACGCACACCCCAACGCACGCACCGACGCATACACCCACCGCCACACTCACCGCCACGCCCACGCTGACCGCGACAACTACCCCGACGACCACTCCCACCGTTACCGTCACACCCACGCCCACCACCTCCGGCTACCTGCTGCCCACCTTTGCGCCTGCTGATTGGGCCGCCGCGATGCGTCAGCGCGGGCTTTCCTGTTTGCTCCGCCAGCCTGTAGCCCAGGCTACCTCGACGCCGCCCAGTTCGCTGCTCGCCACACCTCCCACTTCGCCGCTTGCCACGCCGACCTCGTCTCCATCACCGTCTCCATCTCCATCTCCATCCCCAGGCCCGTCTCTCTCTCCTTCCCCCTCCCCCTCTCCGCTTCCGGCTTGGTCTGGACATGGCATGCCGCTTGGCCGGGCGACCGGGAAATGGTTCACGTGGGACGTCACCGGGCTGATGCAAGACTCGCTGGCGAGAGGCGCAGCCGACTATGGGCTGGCTCTGGCCCCCGTTCCCCTCACCGACCCGGAAACGGCGGGCGATCTGTTGGCGGCACGCTGGTTCACCGCCCAAGATCCAGAGACGATGTCCTACCTCATCGTCAAGATTGAGGTTCACCCGGTCACGCCTACGCCGATACCGATACTTCCCCCCGCCGGCGGGGTTGTGCGGTGGCGGGTGGAGGGATTGCTGCTCATCGGTGCGGCGCTGTTGGCGTTGAGCCTGGCCGTGCGGCGAGTTGGGTGATCAACCACGCCTGTGTGGACTTGACCGTTTGAACAACGTAGCGATGTATTTCCAACAAGAGAGCGACCAGAATGGTCGCGTTCTTCCTCTCCCCCAAGATTATCGAACAATGGTATGAATCGCAAAGAATGGCATTGGGTCGTGCTGATGATTCTGCTGCTGGCAGCCGCCAGCAGCCTGCCCTACCTCGTCGCCTGGGCGGTGAGGCCGGAAGGGACGCACTTTACCGGCCTGCTGGTCAACCCACTCGACGGCCATTCCTACATCGCCAAAATGCGCGAGGGGCTGGATGGCTCACTCCGTTTCCGGCTGGTTTTTACGCCCGAACCGCAAGCGGGAGCCTACTTGTTCCTGCTCCACCTGGCGCTGGGCCACCTGGCCCGTTTGACCAGCCTGCCCCTCATCTGGATTTACCACGGGGCGCGCGTGCTGGCGGGCGCGATTCTGCTCCTGGCGGCCCAGCGATTTCTCCTCTCGCTGGGATGGGAGCGGGGCCAACGTCGCCTGGCGTTGTTGCTGCTGACCTTTTCCTCCGGGTTCGGGTGGCTGGCCGCTCTGCTGGGCTACCTCTCCGCCGACCTGTGGGTGCCGGAGGCATTTTTCTTTTACTCTGCTCTGGACACGTTCCACTTCCCGCTGGCTATTGCGCTGACGCTGCTGACCATGACGGCGCTGGCCCGGCCCGGTCGAGTGGGCTGGCGACAGGCGCTCGCGGCTGCTGCGGCATCGCTTGGCCTGAGCGTGGTGCAGCCTTTCGGCGTGATCCCGGTCTATGCGGCGCTGGCGCTCTGGCTGGCGCTGCGCTGGCTGCGCGACCGGCGGATGGACTGGCGCAGGGCCGGATGGAGCGCCGCCGCTGGGCTGGTGGCGGTACTCTACCCGCTCTATGGCTTGCTGGCGATCCGCGCCGACCCGGCGCTGGCGGCGTGGAGCGCACAGAACCGGACCCCCTCGCCGCCGGCGTGGGATTGGCTGGTGAGCTTTGGCATATTGACCGCGCTGGCGCTGCCGGGCATAGTGACGACGATACAGCGCCGTTCGGATGGAGGACTGCTCGCCCTATCCTGGGTGATCGCCGCCGGCGTGGGGATGTACGCTCCCCTGGCGCTCCAGCGGCGGCTGGCATTGGGCTTGCAAGTCCCGGTAGCTCTGTTGGCGACGTTGGGCTGGTGGCAGGTGCTCCGCCCTCGGCTGCGGGGGCGCTTGCGCCGCCCATTGACCACGGCGCTGGTCTATTTCTCGACCCTGACTAACCTGTTCTTGTTGGTGATGTTCATCGGCGGAGCATTGAGCGGGGAACCGCAATTCTACCTCAGCGCCGGGGAATGGCAGGCAATGACCTGGCTGCGGGAAAACGTCCCCCACAGCCAGGTGGTATTGTGCGCTCCGCAGACCGGGATATTCGTGCCCGCCTGGGCCGGTCAGCGCGTGGTCTACGGTCATCCCTTCGAGACTGTGAACGCGGAACGTCGCCGGGCGCAGGTAGAATCGTACTGGGCCGGCGAGATGAGCGCAGCAGAACAAGAGTCGTTCCTGCGCGAAAACAGAGTAGGGTACGTCCTGGTCGGGCCACGGGAACTAGAGATTGGGAATTGGGAATTGGGCAATTCGGGATTGGGGGATTTGGTGTTCAAAGCGGGAAACGTGCGAGTATACGAGATTGCGCAATGACCAAAAGACACCCTTTCCCGCACGCCTCACGTTTTGCGCTTTATGCCTCTCTCCTTGTCCTGGCCCTGATCCTGCTCTGGCCGGTGGTGCTTCACCCCACCTGGTGGATTTGGTC
>CAYNVC010000251.1:0-4705 GCA_964400615.1 uncultured Anaerolineales bacterium
TGACCTGGCAATCGCTGTTGATATCGTATTGTGGCGCGGTGCTGGGGGGCGGGTGGGAGGGCGGGCATTCGAGATAGGGGACGTAACAAGGTGCTTCCGCCGTCTCGCCAAAGCCGCCGACGATCTTGACAATGTCGAGGATGTTGACGCAGCCGTTTGCGTCTACGTCGCCCCCTTCCAGATCGTGCCAGCCGATGTCCACGGTCGCGCCGGTGGCGCATTTCCAATAGCACTCGTCCAAATAGTTGGTAAAGTCGAGGTGCACAAAAGCCCACCGGGACGTGCAACCGGTCGAGGTGGGCGGGGGGCCGGAGGGCAAAATCTCCGTTGGGGGAGATTGCAATCTCTCCACCAGCCCCAGCTCCAGGTCGCCGTGGTCGTCGCTACAGGCGCGTCCCCACGTGAGTGGTTCATAGGGGGGCGCTGCCGGGTAGAGAACCGCGTTGACTACCGAGCGGGCGTGGTTGTTCCACCCCTCGCGGGTGAGCCACCCGGTTAGCCGGGCCTGTGGTTCCGAAATGGCGAGCGTGGCGGAAACGAACTGTCCCACCTCTATGGGAGAACTTTTGTCGTCGAGGAGGCGGGTTGCAGTTTGGTCGAACGAGACGGTATAGCTGCCTGGCTCGGTCGCTGCCATCGTGACCGTGATGTAGGCCACTGCTCCGCTGCCGGAGAACGGGCCGTCGTGATCTCTCTGGGCGACAAAGTTGATGTGCCCGGCGTGAGCTTCGTTCCACAGAGTGCAGGTGGGGCAGAAAATGGGGCCAGGTTCAATCTGCACGCTCACTTGCTCCGCGTCGGCGTCTTGCACTTGCAGGCTGGGCCAGTCGTAATTCATCTCTATCTCGACGCGATGCAAGTTTTCGATGTCTTTTACCCACAGCGTGAGTACGAGCGCCTCCCCCGTCGTCATCCGGGTCGTGGTTGGATCGAGGTGCAGCCCGGTCTCGGAAGCGCTCCTGGCTGGGGTGGCCCCTGCCAGCGTCGCCAACGCCAGGCACAGCGCCAGGGCGGCAAAACGTGATTCTTTGGCTCGACTTGATCCAAGACTTGTCACTGGCTATCAATTCGACTCGAAAATGGTTCGGCGAGGCTGCCAGAAACCGGTTTTTCCCCGTAACGTCAGGTACATCCGGGTGATATTTCCACCGTACCGGATGGCTACATTGTAGTCTGGCAGTAATTAGTTGTCAAGTACACCTGCTGGCCGCGTGTGGGCTGGGACGCCCGCGATCCGAGGCAAAAGCGCAGGGGATGGGCCGTGAACCTTCCCCTGCGCCTCTTTTGCTGCACGTGTAAATGTCTGCGAGGTTGCTGCTACTGCGCCCAGGCTGTTGGCCCGCAGCGCCCGAAATTACCGGCCGAGATCGTCAGGTCAAAGATGTTGACCGTCCCGTCGTCGTTGATGTCTTGCGCGTTGCTGGCAGGCAGCCCGCTCTGGCCGAATTGGGCGACGATGGACACAATGTCCAGGATGTTGATGCAGTTGTCGTCGTTGACGTCGCCTCCCACCAGCGCCGTCGCGCCGACGTCCACGGTGGTACCGACGACGTGAACCGCACTCTTTTGCGCGTGGAGGTATCCGGGGTAACTGGCGTCCACGTTGTAGGTGCCGCCAATCGGAACGTCCAGGCTAAAAGTGCCGTTCGTGATCGTGGTGGTAGTGGCAACCATGCCGCCGTTTACTTCCATCACGGTGATTTTTGAGCCGGTGTTGTCCGTGTGCGTCCCCTGCCGTTCTACGGTTCCGGCCAGAGTTCCGGGGAGCGTCACGGCGATGTTGGGTGTGGAGATTTCGTCAATGGGAACTGGCTCGCCGCTGGCGTTGGCGAGAACCGATCCGGGCGGTTCTCCGGTTCCTATGACCGGGATGCCGATCCCGGCTGAGCCTGTCGCCAGGCCGACCCAGGTGATGGTAGCCACCGGCCCCGAACCATCAGTCACCTCGCCGCTCCCGCCGGTGTGGCTGGCAGCGACGTGAATGCACCCTTGCGTGTCGCACTCGGTCGGGTGGGGGATGGTGGGGGTGCCGGTAAAGACCTCGTTGGCTACCACTACCAGGTTGCCGTCGAAAAAGCCGTTCTTGATCTCGACCTGGGTGCCGTTGCTGGGGTTGCCGTCGAAATCGTACACGCCGACGATTGCGGGGTCGAAACTGACCCACAGCTCGACTCCCAGCACGCCGATGGTGTCGGTGACGGAGCTGGTGACAGAGATATCGAGATCGGTGACAAAGTTCTTGCCCACGAGGGGCGCTCCTGATAGGACGTCCGTCACGGCTACGGATGTCCCGGCGTTGGGCGAACTTGCTCCGGCTGAGGCCGGTAACAGCGCCGCTGTGATGACGATGGCTGCAATTACGCCCACACTAGAGATTTTTGCTTTCATAAACTTTTCCTCCTTGAATTATTTTCTTGCCTGCCAGGCTGAGACTTTATCATTATAGCATGTGCCCTTGGGAAATGAGTTACGGAAGTGTTACAGCCTGCATACGGTCTGTTTGTTGTTCCGTTGTCCCAACCAGCCTCCGATGGTATAATCTCACTATGAGCAAATGGTTTGTCCTCTTGTCGTTTCTACTCGTGCTGACGGCGTGCGCCCCGGAAAATGGCCGCACCGTCACATTGATCGCCGACGGTGAGACGCGCACCCTCACCACCGAGGCGCTCACCGTGCGCGATCTGTTGGCCGAGACGGGAATTGTGCTCGACGGCGACGACCGCGTGGAGCCGGTCGAGCCTACCTTTATCGAGGCGGGGATGACCGTGCGCGTCGTTCGCGTTGCGGTGCGCACCGAGACCAGGCAGCGCGAAATTCCGTTCGAGCGCCAGACCGTGCGCGACGCTTCCGTCCCCGCCGGCGAGACCAGGCTGCTGGAGCAGGGCGTCGCCGGCCTCGAAGAGTTGACTTACCGTATCACCGTCGAGGATGGCAGCGAGATCGAACGGCAACTGGTGCGGCGGGTCACGCTTCAGGAGCCGCGTGCCGAGGTTATCCTCGTCGGCGTGCAGCCGGAGCTTGGCCCGACGCCGATCACCGGCACCGTGGCTTACGTTGCCAATCACAATGCCTGGGCCATGCAGACCACCAGCCCAAACCGACGCCGGTTGACGCACGACGGCGATTTGGATGGCCGCGTTTTTGCCCTCTCGCCGGATGGCTCCTGGTTGCTCTTTACCCGAGTCGCCACTGGAACCGGCGAGGCGGCTCCACTCAACACGCTGTGGATGATCGAGACCGCCGTCGCCGACGCTGAAGCGGTGCAGTTGGACGCCGAGGGCGTCATCTGGGCCGGATGGTCGCCCAGTTGCCGCGGTGTTCCCACCGGCAGCGGTTGTCGCATTGCCTATAGCACCGGCCTGCCGGCGGTTGGAAATCCCGGTTGGAAGGCCGAGAACGACGTTTGGATTGCTCGCCCCCGTGCCAGTGATGGGCGTATGCTGGGGCGGCAGCGCATCGTCGAACCCGGCGCCGGCGGGGCTTTTGGTTGGTGGGGCGCGAACTATGCCTGGTCTCCCGACGGTTTGAGCCTGGGATACGCCAACGCTGAGGAGGTCGGGGTCATTCGCGTCTACAACGGCGCTCGCACCCCGCTGGCCCAATTTCCGCCCTACCGCACCTTTGCCCCCTGGGTGTGGACTCCGACCGTCAGTTGGTCGCCGGAGGGAGAGTTTATCGTCGCTGCGCTGCACGGCCCGGCCCCGGCGGACGAATCACCGGATGATAGTCCCGTCTTTGATGTCTGGGCGCTTTCCGCCGACGGCACGATCACGGCCGAGTTGGCTGCGGAGGCGGGGATGTGGGCCTTGCCCACTTTTGCGCCCGCAGGGGACTATATCGTCTTTGGCCGTGCTCGCAGCCCATACAGCAGCCAGAGTAGTGGTTATGATCTCTACGTGATGGATCGGGACGGCTCTGACCGGCGGCAGTTGTTCCCCCCGCCGGGCGAAATTGGCCTCGAGTATCCTCAGATTGCCTGGGGGCCGGGCGGTGTCAGTTTGCTCGTCGTTTACCAGGGCAACTTGTACCTGATTCAATTGTCGGATGGCGCGGTGCAGCAATTGACCGACGAGGGCGGCGCGACGACCGTCCGCTGGGAGTGGTGAACAGCGATGAGCAAACACTCGAGAACCGGGACGTTTTTCTGTCTGGCTGGCCTCGTGGTCAGTTTGGCTTTGGCTGGGGCAGTGCAGATTGCCAGGCAGCGGGTCTTGTCCCGGTCGGACGTCGTTTCTTACGTTGCTTGCCCCGACCGGGCCGAGTGGCAGGGTGATTGGGAGTTCTCCGCCCTGGGGGCCGACCCGAGCGAGTCCGGCAGTCAGGCCGGTCATGACCGCGTCGTCATTTCCTTCTCCGGCACTGACCTGGCGCTGCGGGTGCGGCAGGGCGATTATCGCGGCTATTTCTACGTCAGCGTGGACGGCGAGCCGGCCAACCGGCTGCCCAGGGATGAGCGTGGCGCTTATCTGGTTCTCACCTCGCCTGATCTGTCGCCCCGGCTGGTCGCCATTCCGGTCGCCGGGGGGTTGGATGACGGGCCGCACGTCGCCGAGATCGTCGCCGAGCGGGGGTGGGATCAATGGCCGCTGGCCGGGTGGTCTGTGAGCCGCAAGCCCCAAACGACCGGGTATCGCTGGGCGCTGGTGGGGTTGGGCGCGGCGGCGGTCTTTTGCCTGATGGGCGCGGTGTGGGGGAAGCAGGGGGA
>CAYNVC010000252.1:0-4703 GCA_964400615.1 uncultured Anaerolineales bacterium
CATGTGCAGCGGTTCGCGCCCATTGTTGGCCGCGAAAAAGATCGCGTGTTGTCCCTCGTTGATAGCAAGCGCGTCAATGCCGTTGTAGGCTTCGTCGTGGTACAGCCCGGGCGGTATGCGATCTAGCTCGGAGAAGCGCAACAGTACCGCCAGTAAAGTCAATCCCAGGACGGCCAGGTAAACGAGCGATTTGTTTTCGAACGTTAGAATCCGGATCATTGTCTCGCCATCTCTATCGTGGTAATTTGTAAGGCGTCGCGCCCGTCTGGGGCAAGCAGGCGCGGGCCGTTGGGTTTGTAAAGCCCCGCCAGGAGGGTATAATTTCCCGGCAGCGGGTCGGCGGGCAGGGGCAGCGTGTGTACGTCGCTGACGTACTCTCCCGCCAGCCAGCCGGTGGTGGGACGCTCCCAGCCGGCGGGGATACCGTCGGATTGGGCCGCCAGCGCCCCGTCCGGCCCCACCAGGTGCAAAAAGACGTGGTAAGAGTCGCCGGTCTCGGCCTCGGCTCGCCAGACCAGGGTGACGGTGAGCGAGGAGCTTGATTGGATGTCGGCTCCTACGAGGGTGGCGAGATCACCCAGGCGGGTCTCGATCTCTATATCCACCGGCGGGGCGGTAAACGTGTGCGGCGGGGCGGCGATGGATATTTGCCCGACCGGGTGGCTGCCCAGCGAGCACCACTCCGCCGCCCAGGTATAGCTGCCGCTCTCCAGCGCAGCGGGGAGCAGGAGCCGCTGCTGGTTGCGCCAGACCTCCCCCTCTTGCCACGATTGCACCGGCAGGGAGAGGGGGTAGCTGGCGGCCACGGAGCCATCCTCGGACAGGAGCAATACGGTCTGGTGGCACTGGCGGGACGAGGGGCCGTTGTTCCCATCCCGGACGACCTGCCACATCGTGGTCAGGTAGACGGTGTCGCCGGGCGCGGCCTGAGCGCGGTCGAAGCTGGCAGTCGCCAGGGTAAAGTCCATCATCCGCAGGTCAACCCGGTTCTCCTGGGGCAGATCTGCCGGACGGCGCGGACGGGTGACCGTCACCTGGCCCAGCACTAACGTGGGGGCGGTGGGCTGCCCCTGCTCGTTCAAGAGCGAAAGCGGGGCCAGCGTGTCCCGGTCAAAGAGGGTCAGCACCAGGTCGTAGACGCCGGGCGGTGTGCCGGGCAGCGTCTCGACGTAATGGCTATCTTGGGCATAACTCCCGACGGGCCAGAGCCTGGTGTCGGGCGGGCGACGAAAGTCGCGCGGCGGCAGGCTGCCCGGGTGCTCCCAGTGCAACCCCTCCGGCCCGACCAGCGCGATGGTTGCCTGGTAACGGCGCGTGGGCGGCTCTCGCGCCGTCCAGAACAGATCGAGACGGACGCGCTCCCCGGAAGGAACCGTTCCCCGCTCCTGATTGAAACCCAGCAGCGTCAGTTCCCCCTCGAATTGGGCGTTGTTCGTCACGTCCACCCCGGCGAGAGTGCCATCCCGCAGGCCGGGGTTGCGCAGCGGCGTGTTCACTCGCTGCAACGAGAGAACGATCCCCAAGAGCAGCAATCCCCATCCGCCCCAGGCAAGCGAAAGTCTATCTCCAGATAGCGGCGTAGAGTGCTCGTTTCTGCCCGGCCACAGCCACAGGCCGACTGCCGCCGCCAGGCAAACCAGCGAGAGATAGTCGGCAGCGCGGCGCAGCGGGGTCTCGACGAAGCGGACGGAGATGTGATGCCGCCCTCCCGGCACGGGGAACGTGATGCGTCCATAAGGCGCGTCCGGCGTGATTGTCGCCGCTGCCCCGTCTACCGTGACCTGCCAGCCGGGGTAAGCAAAACTGTTGTAGACGGCGCTGAACGGGCGGGTTGCCGTGATGTCCAACTCGGCCCCGATGGGGAGTGCCTCCCGTTCGGCGACTATTGTCCCGGGCGGGAGGCTGGCGGGGTCGAGTGGGGTCGTCGCCGCCCCAGCGGGGATCGCCTCCACGGTGTGGGGCAGATATTCCCCCTTGCTCGTGGTGCAAACCAGGCCCGTGGCGCGTGCAAAAGTGTGAATACTCTCGACCGTGTTGAACGTCTCCTCCCAGGGGCAGTAACGCGGGGTGTGCCAGAACAATCCGCCCAGCGCCAGGATGGAGATGATGCCGCCCGTCAGGATTGCCCCTCTTTTGCCGGCGGGCAGCAGTTCCGCCGTCGCGCCGGCCAGCATAGCCAGACAGAGGGCCGCCGGGCCGAGCAGTCGCCAGGGAAAGTGGGTATACTTGAGCAACGGCAGTATATCCCAGGCCAACCGGCTGCTGGCGGTGGTCAGCCAGGCGTAGGCGACGAGCGCGAGCAGGAAAAAGAGGATCAGAGCACGGCGGGGTTTATCGCGGAGCCGCCACAGTCCGGCTATGGCCGGCAGGCCCAGCAGAACCGGCAGCAGCCCCAGCCCACGGGCGGGCGAGGGGTTCAACAGGTCTGGGTGGACCACGCGCGGGGCGGCCAAAAGCTCTCGCAGATCAATAAAGTTGCTCCAATAGATGAAATCGGGCGGCAGGAGCAGCCGCTCCATGTGGACATACGTCCGTTCGAGCGTCGCGGGCAGCCAGAAGAAAGCGGCTACTCCCATCCCCAGGAGCAGGGCCGCCCCCGCGATTATCGCACGGCGGCGGCGCAGCGGTGCGGGGGCCAGGGTGAACGCACTCAGCAGGGCGTAAGCGGCCAGGAGCGGGCCAAAGGCGAGCGCAAAGACGTTGTGCGTCACCATAATGGCGGCCACGGCCAGCGCAGTAGCGGCCAGGTAACGCCGTCCCCCCCGCTGCGCCAGCCGTCCGATCGCTCCCATCGCCAGCGGCGGAAAGACCCAGCCCAACGTCTCGCCCAAGTTGCCCCGGAAAAAGGCGTCGTACCCCAGGTAAGGGGCAAAAGTATAGGCCACGGCGACGACGAGCGCACCGCGCGGCGAAAGGTGCAGCCGCGCCAGCCAGTAGGCGGCCAGCCCGGCCCCCACCATCGCCAGGGCAAAGGTGAGCAGCGTTGCCTTTTGCACTCCGACCCCCAGCAGGCCGACCGCCGCGACGACGTAATAGGAGAGCGGGGTAAAGACGCCGAACAGCGGACAGCCGTACCCAAAGACCATGTCCGGCGCCCAGCGGCTAAAGAGGACGCCCTGCCGGAGCAGCGATTCCAATTGGATCGCCCGCAGCAGGTGCAGGCTGAGATCGTCGGAGCAGACGGCTTGCAGCTTGAACCAGGGGGCGATGGCCGCCAGGCCCAGGGAGACGACGATCAAAGGCCAATGGTCAATGACCAATGACCTGGATTTGGGGTTGGGGGTTTGGGATTTGGTCATTTTATCTGAATCTGTGTGGGCAACAGGATGCGGGTCTCTGCCGCCGGGGTGCAGAGCCGTTCGCCACTCGTGGGATCGTACATCCCTACTTCCAGGACGTATTGGCCCGGCGGCGCGTCCGGGGAGGTGGTCAGCACAAAATCGTCGCGGACGATCTCTCCCGGTAGCCACCCGGTGGTGGGGCGGGCGGCGGAGGCCGGGACGTGGTCGCTCTGGGCGTGGATGTGCTCTCCCGAGTCGAGCAGGTGGGCGAAGGAGACGTAGCCCGTCTCTGGGGTGGACTCGGCCCGCCAGTAGAGGGTGAGGGTGAACGGCAGTCCGGGTGTGATTGTGGCGGCGGAGAGATCGTAGCCCAGCAGTGTTGCCTGGCCGCCCAGCGTCACCGTGAGCGGGTGCTGCACCGCCGGCAGTCTAAAGCTGCGCTGCGGCGCGTGAACGCTCACGCTGGACAGGATGACCGGGGGGGCGAGGGGCGCGTCGGATGGGGCCAGCAGGTCGAGGCGCAGCGCATAGTCGCCGGAGGGGGTGCTGGCCGGGACGAGCAGGCTGCGCCCGTCCCGCACCAGGTCGCCGGTGAGCCACCGGGACGTGGGATGATCGGCCCGGCCTGGCGTGGCGCTCTCCGAGGCCAGTACCGCGCCTTCGGGTGCGACGAGCGCGAGGCGGGCCACATAGTCGGCGCTGGGGGTGGCGGTGACCTGCCAGTAGAGCGTCAGCGGCAACCGGTCGCCCGCGTTGCACTCGCCCGGCGGTGGGTCGAGGCCGAGCAGGAGCAGGCCGCCGCCCAGGTTGGCCCGCAGCGGGTGGGCGATCTCTAGCGCGGCGGGGTCGGATGGATGAGTTGGGCGGGAGACCTGCACGGAGGCCAGGGCGTAAGCTGTGCCTGCTGGCGCTCCGGCCTCGTCCAGCACGTCCAGGCTATGGCCGGTCGTCACGTCGTAGACGCCGATCTGGACGGTGTACGCGCCGGGCGGTGTGCCGGGCCAGACGGGCAGGCGGTGCAGGTCGCGCCCATACGTCCCCAGTTGCCAGCGGGAGGTGGGGTATCCGGCCGGGTGCTGGCTGTCCTTTTGCCCGTAGAGTCGCCCCGGGCCGTCAACCAGGTGCGCGGCGACGCTGTAGTCGCCATCCAGGGGGCGCAGCGGACGCCAGTAGAGGGTCAGGTCGAGCAGGCCGTCGGCGGCGACGCTGGCGGAGGACAGGTCGTACCCCATCAACATCAAACGGTCGCCGAAATTGACCTGGCGGGGGAATTGTACCCCGGCGACGCTCTGCCCGTCGAAGGCGGTGCGCCGGAAAAGTGTGTCGTGGTGATCCAGATAGACGGCCTTGAGGGCAAAGAGCGCCACGGCGACGAGGGTGAGCAGGGTTTGGGAGTAGGGGGTAGGGAGTAGGGAGTAGGGA
>CAYNVC010000253.1:0-4695 GCA_964400615.1 uncultured Anaerolineales bacterium
GAAAACCTGTTGAAACAGGTTGAATCGCTGCTTTGCACCGGCCTGAAAGAGCCGGCGCTAGGCCAGCGCCGCCGCGGAGGCAGGTAAGAAACCTGCCCTACGGGCGGCCCTCCGTAGGGCGGCTTTCCATAGCCGCCTCCCCGCTCGCCGCAGACCTGACAGGTCTTCCGAGACCTGTCAGGTCTATAGAACTCGTGGCGACTTTCCACAGCCGCCGCGAGCGGGGCATTGAAATGGGCCGCTGAGGTAGAAAACCTGTTGAAACAGGTTGAATCGCTGCTTTGCACCGGCCTGAAAGAGCCGGTGCTGGGCCAGCGCCGCCACGGAGGCAGGTAAGAAACCTGCCCTACGAGCGCGGCCGTCCGTAGGGCGGCTTCCGTAGGGCGGCTTTCCATAGCCGCCCCCCGCGGAGGCAGGTTCGGAAACCTGCCCTACGAGGTCGCCTGCCTGTGGTCAAACGTCGTGTATTTCCACAATCCGTGGTACTCCCCGCCAGCAAAGAGGCAGGTTCGGAAACCTGCCCTACGGGCGCGGTTGGCTTACGCCCCAAAGTGTGCTACACTAGGCCCAATTCCCTCCGAGGAGCAAACGTAATGCGCATACAGCTTGACTATGGCCGAGATGGATTGTGGCTGGACTGGCCGGACGACTGGCCGGTCACGGTCATCGAACCGCGCTTTGTGGCCGGGCTGCCGGACGAGCGGGCCGCGCTAGAGGCGGCACTGCGCTCGCCCGTGGGCACTCCCCCGCTGCGCGACCTGGTGCACCCCCAGGACACGGTAGCCATCCTCTTTAGCGACCTGACCCGCCCGATACCCAACGCGCGGGTGCTGCCGCCCCTGCTGGACGAGCTATCGCTGGCGGGCGTCCCCGCCGGGCAGATCACGCTCATCAACGCGCTGGGCACTCACCGCCCCCAGACGGAGAAAGAACTGCGCTCCATGCTGGGGGACGCAATCGTTGACCGTTACCGGCTGGTCCAGCACGACGCCTGGGACGAGGCGAACCTGGTCCCGGTGAGCGAGAACCGCGCCGGGCGGACGGTGCGGGTCAACCGGGCGTATATGGAGGCGACGGTGCGTATCCTGACCGGGTTCATCGAACCGCACTTTTTCGCCGGGTTCAGCGGCGGGCCTAAAGCGGTGCTGCCGGGCATCAGCGACATCGAGGCGATAATGGACAATCACAGCGGCGCAATGCTGGCCGACCCCCGCAGCACGTGGGGAGTGACCACGGGGAACCCGCTCTGGGAAGAATCGCTCGCCGTGGCCCAGGCCAGCGGCCCGACCTTTATCCTCAACGTCACGCTCAACCGGGAGCGGGAGATCACGGGGGTGTTCGCCGGCGACCTGGTGGCCGCGCACCGCCGGGGGACAGCCTTTGTGCGCCAGACGGCGCTGCGGGCGGTTCCGCACCCGTTCGACGTCGTCATCACCTCCAACAGCGGCTACCCGCTGGACCTCAACCTGTACCAGGCGGTCAAGGGGATGTCGGCGGCGGCCCAGATCGTCGAGCCGGGCGGCGACATCATCGTCGCGGCCGAGTGCTGGGACGGCATCCCCGATCACGGCGAGTACCGGCGGCTGCTGTGGGAGGCCGACTCGCCCCAGGAGCTGTTGGAGCGGATACTGGCCCCCGGGTTCCGCTGCCAAGATCAGTGGGAGGCCCAAATCCAGGCCCAGATTCAACTCGCGGCCACCGTCCACGTCTACGCCGGGGGGCTATCCGAGCAGGAGCTAGAGCGGGCGCTGGTGAGGCCGTGCCGCTCCATCGAGGAGACGGTGCGCCAAATCCGGGAGCGCAAACCCCAGGCCACCTGCGCCATCCTGCCCCAGGGGCCGCAGACCGTGCCCTACGTCCAGCGGGCGGAGGAGGTCGCCAGATGAGCGCATATCGGCGCGTCACGCCGGAAATCGCCGCCCAACTGCGCCGGATCGTCGGCGCGGCGCACGTGATCTATGCCGATCCAGACCGCATGCGCGATTACGGCCACGACGAGGTCGCCGGTGAAGCATACGCGCACCTCCCGGAGGTCGTCGTCAAGCCGGACGGGGCCGGCGAGGTCGCGGCCATCCTCGAGTTAGCCAACCGCGCTCTGATCCCGGTGACGCCGCGCGGGGCCGGGTCGGGGCTTTCCGGCGGGGCCGTGCCGGTCTATGGCGGCATCCTGCTCTCGCTGGAGCGGATGAACCGCATCCTGGAGATTGACCACGCAAATATGGCCGTCGTCGTCGAGCCGGGGGTGATCACGAACGAGATCAACGCCGCCGTCGCCGAACACGGCCTCTTTTACGCCGGGTATCCGATGAGCCAGGAGACCTGTTTCATCGGCGGCAACGTGGCCGAAAACGCCGGCGGCGGGCGGGCGGTCAAATACGGCGTCACGGGGCAGTACGTACTGGGGTTGGAGGTGGTGCTGCCCGGCGGCGAGATCGTCCAACTGGGCGGCAAGCGGGTCAAGGACGTCACCGGCTACGACTTGATCCACCTGCTGGTCGGCTCGGAGGGGACGCTGGGCATTTTCACCCGCATCACGCTGCGCCTGGTTCCGCTGCCCGTGGCCCGGGTGGTCTTGCTGGTTCCTTTCGCGGACGTTCCGGCGGCCATCGCGGCCGTGCCGCAGGTCATGACGCGCGGCCACACCGTGCCGTGCTCGGTCGAGTTTATGGACCGGCTGGCGATCCAGATGACCTACGATTTTCTCCAGGAGCGGATACCCCATCCCGATACCGGCGCGTTGTTGTTGATCGAGGTGGACGGCGCTACCCGGGAGCAGGTCGAAAGAGAGTACAACGCCATCGTGGATTTGTGCCTGGAGCTGGGGGCGCTGGACGTTTACGTCGGCGATACGCCCGCCGCCGAACGGCGCATCTGGCGGCCGCGCCAGAGCATGGCCGAGGCGCTCAAGGCGGTCTGCCCCGTCCAGAGCCTGGAGGACATTGTGGTGCCGCTGGCGCAGATTCCCGATCTGATGCCGGAACTGGAACGTCTTTCGGCCCGGTACGACGTGTTGATCCCCTGCTACGGGCACGCCGGGGACGGCAACCTGCACGCCACAATCGTCAAGCGGCCGGAAATGCCCGCCGAGAGGTGGGAGGAGATACTGCCGGAGATATTGCACGAGTTGTACGTGGCGGTGGCCCGGCTGGGTGGGACGATCAGCGGCGAACACGGCATCGGTTCCAAGCGGGCGCGTTATCTGCCGCTGGTGATGTCCCCGGAGTTGATCGCGCTCCAACGGCGCATCAAGCAGGCTTTCGACCCGCTGAACATTCTCAATCCGGGCAAAATTTTGCCCTGATTCGAGTCCCAACAAGAATAGGACGCAGACGAACGCTGAAAACGCTGTTTTTCCTCTTGCACCCGATCTGCGTCCAGCCGGGGGCAAGCGATTGAAATCGCCTCTGGTGGGCTTGCAACGGGAGCACGCCTGCGCGGGCGCTGTTCAGGATCGTTCCCTCATCGGGCAAGACTCGGGACAGGGTTGATCTTGCCCTCCTGGACGTAGCGCTTCACCTCGCAGACCCGCAGCCCCTTTAAGCCCATATCCTCCACTCCCCGCCCCCGTTCAAAATAGTTGGTGCCGTGGATCACGCTGGCTAATTGGATCAGCGCATCAATCGCCCAGGTATCCACGCCAAACTGTTTCCCCAACGAGGTCAATGGAACCAGGCTAAAAGGCACATCCTCGAAAATATAGCGGTGGCGCAGGTTGCGCGGCGCTTTGATGCCCTGATAACCGGGGTTGCTCTGGATGGATTCGTACAACGTCTCCCCTTTCGCCGAGTAAGCGTCTCTCAACCAGCGCAGCGCGGTTCGAGCGCGTACCCCCAGCGCGGCGGCGATTGTCACCCGCTCCCGATCCAACACCTCCAACACGCGAGCGGTCGAGCGCGTGGTTCCGTCTATGTAGAACTGGAAATCACCCCTGGTGCTCTCGATCCGTCCGGCGTTGAGCAAGGTCAGCGCCGGGTGAAAGATCGCTCCCATATTATCCAAACTGGTGTGGAGCACGCTGGGAACGGGGATGAACTGGGGGTAGGCCTCGCACACGGTCTCCAGCACGTGACCGGTGCGCGTGGCCGGCAGGGCGGCCAGAGGGACGGTGTTCTTGCGCCGAAATATGCGGGCCTGGGCCGGGCCGGTGCTGCGACTGGCAAAGAGGAGTGTCCCGGCCTCGGCCACAATGACGTCGGCAGCGCACCCCTCCCGGTCGAGTATCTGGCGCACCTCCAGCGCCCCGCCGGTGCGGCCTGGGTTGAGGATCATTATCTGGCCGTCACGCAGGTGAGGGGCACAGATGCGGGCAATGTCCCGGTGGCCGGAGGCAGGCACGACGACCATGATCACGTCGGTGTCGTCGAGCGCCTCGGCGATGTCGGAGGTGGCCGTCTCCAGACGGCAGCGGCGCGTGACGCCGCTTTCGAACTCGAGCTCGATCTCGTTGAGCAAAGCGATCTCGCCGATACGCTCAGCGGTGCGGTTGTAGAGTTTGACCGCGAATCCTTTGGCCGCCAGGTCGGCCGCCATTGCCTTGCCGCCGTGCCCGGCGCCGATAACTGTATAACGTATTTCGTTGTCCATGTCATTTCCTCCCTGTTTCGTAACTGATCAGGCTGCGGGTGGCAGCGATTGAAATCGCCCCTGGTGGGCTTGCAGCCGGTCGCCCGCCTGCGTGGGCGCTATCACGGCGGC
>CAYNVC010000254.1:0-4686 GCA_964400615.1 uncultured Anaerolineales bacterium
CGCGTTTTATTTCAGTTGGGGCCAAGACGGAACGCGAGCATCCTGCTCGCATGCGGCCAAGATGGCCGCGTTCCGTGCGGCCCCAATGGCCGCGCTTTACAGGCGGCGGGGACGGAACGCGAGCATCCTGCTCGCATGCGTCTGACCCAGCGCCGCCTGTTCACGGCGGCGTGGAACGCGAGCATCCTGCTCGCATGCGGCCAAGATGGCCGCGTTCCGTGCGGCCGGGATGGCTGCACTTTGGTACCAATGGGGCATTGCCATTTTCCCGTATTTCTGGTATCCTAAGCGCAGTGTGCGTCAAAATTAGTAAAGGAGTGATAAAATGACCAGATTCTTGAAAGTAGCCATCATTATGTTTGTGTTGTTTGGGGTGACTGGGAGTGTGATGGCGATCAGCGCCCAAAATGGCCTGCCTGCCCGCCCGGAGCCGGAGGAGCACCCAGCCTTCCAGGTGCAGGCGGCCCAGACGCAGCCGATCATCATTGACCACAATTGCACCGACCTGAGCAAAATTCCGGATTACTGGATAGGGCAGGCCAAAGCGCAGCTCAGGCTTTCCTACGGGCACACTTCTCATGGGAGCCAGCCAGTCAGTGGTATGCACGTGTTGATGAATGACCCGGCGAACGGTGGTTTATACGATTTTAACACTAATGGCGCCATCGTGTCCAGTACACTCTCGCTCGACGACTACACGCCTTCGGGAGACCTGGGGCACAATGGGGACACGACCTGGGCCACCAGAACCAGAACCTACCTGGACAGCAGTTCGGGCACGGGAAGCACCAGGAACGTCGTCGTCTGGTCGTGGTGCGGCGGCGCGAGCGACAACACCGAAGAGGGTATCAATGCGTATCTGAACGCTATGGATCAACTGGAACGGGATTACCCCAACATCACGTTCGTCTATATGACAGGACACCTCAACGGCACGGGCGTTGCCGGGAACTTGAACGTGCGCAACAACCAGATCCGCGACTATTGTGTCGCGCACAGCAAGGTGCTCTTTGACTTTGCGGACATTGAGAGCTATGATCCCGACGGCAATTACTTTTTGGACCAGGGAGCCGACGACGGTTGTAACTATGACGGTGGTAACTGGGCCAACGAGTGGTGCAGCACCCATTCGGGCGATCCGTTGTGCGCTTCTTGCGGCTGCGCTCACTCGGTAGCGTTGAATTGTAACCTCAAAGCCAGGGCTTTCTGGTGGATGATGGCCCGGCTTGCCGGATGGGATGGTGGAGTGGTGCAAGAGGGTGGGGTGAGCAAGACCGCCTCTGCCCCCGCACCGGCGCACGGGCAAACCGTCACCTACACCATCGTCGTTCACGGCATCACCTCCACGGTTCACCTGACGGACCATGTTCCGGTGGGCCTCTCCTATATCTCTGGCACTCTCACCGCTGCGTCCGGCACTGCCAGTGACGCGAGCGCCCCCATGCTGACCTGGACAGGCGTCCTCACCCCTGCCCCCGCCGTCACCATCACCTACGCTGTCACCGTGAGCGCCGTCGCGCCCACCGTCATCAGCAACACCGCAACGGTCGTCGCATCGGGTTACAAGACCCTCACCTCTACCGCCACCATCATCGCCAACGGCCATACCGTCTACCTGCCGGTGGTGCTCAGAGAGTCAGACCGGTGAAGCTCAGGCCCTTGTCCCTCTTGCTGCTCCTGGCGTTGGCCGGGTTGCGCCCAGCCGCCCGCGCCGCCCCGCACCCGGCCATCCAGGCTCCCGCCCTCAAATGGCAGCACGGCGGCTGCTACTCTTCCTGGTGCGAGACCGGTTGGTACTCTTCCCCGGCCGTGGCTGACCTGGACGGCGACGGGGACGCGGAGGTCATCGGGGCCGCCTACACGCTCTTTGTCCTCGATGGCGCGGACGGCTCGGTGCAGTGGAGCGTGAACCCACCCGGTGGAAGGGTCTGGCCCGGCGTCGTCGTCGCCGACCTGGACGGGGACGGCGACCTCGAGATCGTCGTCTCCCAGGGAGGCGGCTACGTCTCTGTCTACGATCACGAGGGGAACTCGGAACCGGGCTGGCCTCAACGCCCTGCCAATAGCGAGCTGCGCTCCCTGGCCGTGGCCGATCTGGACGGGGACGGCGACCTGGAAATCGTCGTCGGCCTGGCCCGCCTGAATCACGTCAACGTCTGGGTATTCGAGCACGATGGAACGCTCCGTGCCGGGTGGCCCCAGTTGGCAGGCGACCAAGGCTCTGCCGCCGGGCTGTACAACGACAACATCGCCCTGGGCGATCTGGACGGAGACGGGGTGTTGGAGATAGTCGTGCCCTCCGATACCATCACACTCTGCGCCTACGAGCCGGATGGCACTCACCTGCCGACGAACGAAATGTACCACGATCATCCGGGCCACGACATGGATCACTGGGGCGAGGTCCCGGCTTACGTTGATCCAGAGTACGAAGAGCGCGGTTGGGGGCCGTGTTATACCCAATTCACCGCCCGCGCCAACTTTGCCGACGGCCCGGCAAACGTCGTGGACGTGGACGGGGATGGGGTCAACGAAATCGTCGCCATCGGCAACGTCCACGATTGCCACACCAGTCCCTACACCGACCTCTACGAGGGGCCGTACATTTTCAATGCCGACCGCACTCGCTTCGCCGCCGCCGGTTTCGATTGGACGACGCTGCCGGTGGACACGGGAGCGCCGTTGGTCGAGGACTATAATGTCATCGAGAGCGTGATGCCCAACCCGGTGACGGTAGACCTGGACGGTGACGGCAACCTGGAAATCCTCTACCCCTCCTACGATGGCCGGATGCACGCTTTCTGGCTGGACGAGACCGAACGTTACAACTGGCCCTTTTCGGTCTATGATTCTGGTGAGGGCTTTTACCGCTTTGCCTCCGAACCGGTGGTAGCCGACCTGGACGACGACGGGTACGCCGAGATCATCTTTTCCTCCTGGACACAAAAGGGGAGTCACCATACCGGCAAGCTGTATATCCTGGATTACCAGGGTACTCTACTGTACCAGGTGGCCCTGCCGGCCGCCTACGGCAGCCCAGATTGGAACGGGGCGCTGGCTGCGCCCACACTGGCGAACATAGATTCCGACCCTGACCTGGAAGTGGTGCTCAACACCGCTCACTCTGGTCTGGTGGCCTACGATCTCGCCGGCACGGCGCACGCCCGCGTTTTGTGGGGCACGGGGCGGGGGAACTATCAACGCACGGGGGCGGCCCTGCGGGGGACGGTGCGGGATTCCTTCAAGCGTGTGTATCCTGTCCTGCCATGCCCTGGCGACGCGCTCACCTACACCATCTCGCTGCGCAACCCTGGCCCAGCGCTGCCTGGCGTGCACATAACCGACACTTTGCCCGGTCAGGTGTACTATCTGGATAACTTGTGGGCCTCTTCCGGCAGTTGCGGCGCGGCGGGAGGGGTCATCACCTGGACGGGAACCGTCTCGGCGGCTGCACCGGTCACAATCACGTTTGGCGTCACGGTCAGCGAGCAGATCACCGCGCCGCAGGTCATTTCCAACACTGTGTTGATAGACGATGGCGGCGCTGATCTTTTGCGCCGTTCGGCGGTAGCAATCGTCAATGGGCATGCCGTCTACCTGCCGTCGGTGACGCGGGACAGTTGACAATGTCCACCGGCGCGGAAGGCGAGCATCCTGCTCGCATAGGTCTGCCCCCGCGCCGCCTGTTCACGGCGGCGTGGTGCTTGCGAACACTTGCGAACACCCGCCGACTCATTTGAAACCCTGCTCGCATGCGGCCAGGATGGCCGCGTTCCGTGCGGCCCCAATGGCCGCGCCCCACAGGCGGCGGCGCGGAAGGCGAGCATCCTGCTCGCATAGGTCTGCCCCCGTGCACCCGGCAGCGTAAGGAATTTGGCGGCCTGGAAGAACTGGTTAGTTTCTTGCAGGCGCAAATTTCTCCCCCAAGCAACCATCCCACCTATTGAACCGCACTGGCGTGCAACGGCTCCTGACTCACACCCAATGAGATGCACCCAATTGCCATACCTGCTGTTCTGTGATATACTCCCAAGTAGTCAGGAAACTGTTATTCAGGCCGGAGCATCCCCATCCAACCTCAGAGACCTTGTGATCCTACCTCTCCACTCCATTGGACAAGTGGGAACGCCTCACCTGCTAGTCCCCAGAAAGAGCAACTTTTTTCATGTCCAGGGCGCTGATTAACACGGCTTGCAGATTTACCCCGGTTGATCTGCGTCTCTGGACAAGGAAACTAAAAGGGGAATAACTATGTATCAGCACAGGCGTCTGGTTTTTTTGCAGAGTGCTATACTTGGTGCGGTTGTGGCCGTGGGGGCATTGATGACTCTGTTGGACGGTGGTCAGACGAGCGTCGTCCGCGCGTCGTCTTCCCTCGCCCCTCTCCACTACACTGCCATCGTCAGCGATACCACCTGGGGGCCGGGCGTGGTCACAATTACCAGCGACGTGGTCATCACCAACGGGGCCACTCTGGTCGTTGAACCCGGCACCACCGTCGTCGTGGGAACCGGGGCCGCGCCCACCGACACGCACCCCTACCCCGGCGGCGGCTCCGCCCTGGTCGAGATCATCGTCGCGGACGGGCGGCTGGTGGCGGACGGCTATTATACCACCACCCAACTGCTCACCCCCACCCAGAGCATCACCTTTGGCTCCTTCTACCTCTGGGGGGGCATCCGCATC
>CAYNVC010000255.1:0-4678 GCA_964400615.1 uncultured Anaerolineales bacterium
GATGAAGATCGTTTCCATCGTTGGAGCGCGCCCGCAGTTCGTCAAAGCCGCGTCTGTGAGCCGGCAGTTGCGGCGCAAACATAGAGAGGTGTTGCTGCACACCGGCCAGCACTATGATTATGGGATGTCGCAGGTCTTTTTCGACGAGTTGGACATCCCCGCGCCGGAGGTCAACCTGGGCATCGGTTCGGGCAGCCACGGACGGCAGACCGGCGAAATGCTGATCGGCATCGAAGAGGTGTTGCTGGCGGAGCGGCCTGGGCAGGTGTTGGTGTATGGAGACACGAACTCGACCCTGGCGGGAGCACTGGCGGCGACCAAGCTCCACATTCCGGTGGCCCACGTCGAGGCCGGCCTGCGCAGTTTCAACCGCAGTATGCCGGAAGAGATCAACCGCGTTCTGACCGATCACGTCGCCGGGTTGCTTTTCTGCCCCACGCAGACGGCGGTGGACAATCTGGCCGCCGAAGGCGTCGTCACCGGCGTGCACAACGTCGGCGACGTGATGTGTGATGCGGTGCTGCACAATGGGACGTTGGCCGCCGAACGCTCACGAATTTTGGAGGACTTGGGAGTCCGGCCCGGAACATACCTGCTGGCGACGGTCCACCGCCCGCGCAACACGGACGATCCCGCCAGGCTGCGCTCCATCCTGGAAGCGTTCGAGAGCGCGGGAGAGACTGTCATCCTCCCGGCCCACCCGCGCACCCGGGAGGCGATTGCCGCGCAGGCGCAGCGGATGCCGTCCAACGTTCGTTTGATAGAGCCGGTGGGGTATCTGGATATGTTGCAGTTGGAGCAGCGGGCCAGGATCATACTCACCGATTCGGGCGGAGTCCAGAAAGAAGCGTATCTCTTGGGCGTGCCCTGCATCACTCTGCGAGAGGAAACCGAGTGGGTCGAGACGGTAGAATCTGGCTGGAACCGGTTGGTGGGCGCGGAGCGAGATGCAATAGTGGCGGCGGTGCGGGATTGCCAGCCTCCCATAGAGCGCCCGTTGCTTTTTGGAGACGGTCACGCGGCGGAAAAGATCGTCGCGCTGTTGGACAAGTGAGGTGGAGATGAAAAATGTGCGCATACATCCCACGGCCGAGGTCTCGCCCCAGGCCGAGATCGGGGCGGGGAGTTCGGTCTGGCATCAGGCCCAGGTGCGAGAAGGGGTACGCCTGGGGCGGGGTTGCATCGTCGGCAAGGGAGTGTACATTGATTTCGGCGTCCAGATCGGCGACAACGTCAAGATACAGAACTATGTCTCGGTCTACCACGGCGTGGAGATACAGGACGGCGTGTTCGTCGGCCCGCACGTCTGTTTTACCAACGACAAGCAACCTCGCGCGGTCAACCCAGATGGTTCGCTCAAGGCAGCCGACGACTGGGTGTTGAGTGAGACGCTCGTGCAGGAAGGAGCGGCCATCGGTGCGAACTCGACTATCGTTTGCGGCACCAGGATTGGACGGTGGGCGATGGTGGGAGCGGGGTCGGTGGTAGCGCGGGACGTGCCGGACTATGGCCTGGTGTGGGGCAATCCGGCGCAACTGCGGGGGTTCGTCTGTCCCTGCGGGGAGCGACTGCGCGGGAACGCGGTGCTGGAGGAGCAGCAAGAGACGGTGACGTTACAGTGCCCCAAGTGTGGGGAAAAAATCCAGGTGCAAAAAACAGATTGGGAGAGAGTGGTATGATTTCTATCGCTAAACCATTGATCGGTGACGAAGAGAAACGAGCCGTGTTGGAGGTCCTGGACTCGGGGATACTGGCCCAGGGGCCAAAGGTAAAGGCGTTCGAGGAAGAGTTTGCCGCGATGTGCGGCGTGCGGCACGCGGTCGCCACCTCGTCCGGGACGACGGCGCTGCACGTGGCGCTGCTGGCGCACGGCATTGGGCCGGGCGACGAGGTGATCACCACGCCGTTCACGTTCATCGCTTCGGCCAACTCGATCCTCTACGTGGGGGCCAGGCCGGTTTTTGCGGACATTGACCCGGTGACGTTCAACATTGACCCCGCGCAGGTCGAGCGAGCCATCACGCCGCGCACGAAGGCGATTATGCCGGTGCACCTGTTTGGCCTGATGTGCGACATGGAGCCGCTCATGGCGCTGGCGCAAAAACACGGCCTGGTCGTGATCGAGGATGCGTGCCAGGCGCACGGGGCCGAGTACCACGGCCAGCGGGCGGGGAGTTTCGGGACGGGCTGCTTT
Source organism: uncultured Anaerolineales bacterium (assembly GCA_964400615.1). GTDB lineage: Bacteria > Chloroflexota > Anaerolineae > B4-G1 > B4-G1 > B4-G1. The sequence continues at coordinate 2,195 of CAYNVC010000255.1, forward strand.
TCGCTCTATCCCACCAAGAACATCACCTCGGCCGAGGGGGGGATGATCACTACCGACGACGAGGAAATTGCCCAAGAGTGCCGCGTCATTCGCCAACACGGGATGCGGCGGCGCTACTATCACGACGAGATGGGCTACAACTTTCGTATGAGCGACGTACACGCGGCCATTGGTCTGGCGCAGATCCAAAAGCTAGAGCGGTTCAACGCGGCCCGCATCGCCAACGGACGGTTCCTCAGCGAGCACTTGAAGGGGGTCACGACACCCACGGTGCCGGAGGGGTATCGCCACGTGTTTCACCAGTATACCGTGCGCGTGTCCGACGGCCGCCGGGACGAGGTGCTGGCGGGGTTGAAGGAAAGAGAGATCGGCACGGGGGTCTATTACCCGGTGCCGGTGCACCAGCAGCGGATCTATGTGGAACGGGGGTACGAGGGGAGCTTCCCGGAAGCGGAGCGAGCGGCGCGGGAGGTACTCTCGCTCCCGGTTCACGCCGGGTTGAGCAGCGCCGATCTGGAAGTGATCGTGACGGCGGTCAACGAGTTATGCAAATAGGAGGGGGACGTTGAAAGCAGCAGTGATCGGTGTGGGCGCGATGGGACGGCATCACGCGCGCGTCTACGACCAGATATCAGAGACGCAGTTGGTGGGCGTGGCCGACGTGAGCGCGGAAGCCGGTGAGCGGATCGCGCGCCTGCACCACACGACGCCATACACGGATTACCACGCACTGCTGGACGAGGCCCGGCCCGACGTCGTCACGGTGGCGGTGCCGACCGAGTTCCACGCCCGCGTGGCGCTGGACGCGCTGGAAGCCGGCTGCCACGTCCTGGTCGAAAAGCCGATAGCGGCGACGGAGGAACAGGCGCAGGAGATGATCGCGCGGGCCGACGCGCTAAAGCGCAAACTGATGGTGGGCCACATCGTGCGCTTTGATCCGGCCGTGCAGGCGCTGAAGGAACGGCTGGCGGCGGGTGAACTGGGCCACATCTTCCAGGTGCGTTGCCGGCGGCTGGGGCCGTTCCCCGCACGCATCCGGGACGTGGGGGTGGTGATCGACCTGGCGACACACGACCTGGACATGATCCGCTACCTCACCGGGCAAGAAGCGGTGCGGGTCTATGCCGAGACGGAGCAAGAAATCCACTCGGAGCACGAGGATTTGCTCATCGGCACGGTGCGTCTGGCGGATGGAACGCTCGGTGTGCTGGACATCAATTGGCTGACGCCGACCAAGGTGCGCGAGTTGACGGTGACGGGCGAGCGGGGCATGTTCCGGGTGGATCACCTGATGCAAGACCTCTATTTCTACGAGAACGCGGAGGCGAACGGTGAGCGTTGGGGAGCCATCAGCCTGTTGCGAGGGGTGAGCGAGGGGCGCATGATCCGTTATCCGGTGAGCAAGTACGAGCCGTTGCGGGCCGAGTTGGAGAGCTTTGTGCGGGCGGTGCGCGACGACGAACCAGCGCCGGTTGGGGGCGAGGATGGCCTGATCGCTCTCAGGCTGGCGCGGGCGCTCATCCGGTCCAGCCGCGAGGGGCGGCCGGTCACTTTTGAACGAGTTTTGTGAAAGGAAAAAGCGGTGTGGGATAACCTGTCAGCAGCAATCGAGAACAAGACGGCAAACGTGGTCGTGTTGGGCCTGGGATACGTAGGTCTGCCGGTGGCCTGCCTGTTCGCCGACGCGGGTTTTCCGGTGGTGGGCCTCGATCTCGTCGCGGACAAGGTCGAGACGATCAACCGGGGGCAGAGCTATACCGTGGGAAAGGAGCCTGGGCTGGACGATCTGGTGAGCCGCGTGGTGGGCCAGGGGCGGTTACGCGCCACGACCGATTACGGGGTGTGCCGTGATGCCCAGATCGTGTTGATCGCCGTCGAGACGCCGGTGGACCCGGCGACCAAAAGTCCGGCTTATACGGCTCTGCGCAGCGCGTTGGCCGACCTGGGACACAATCTCTCCCCCGGCACGCTGGTGATCGTCGAATCTACCATCGCACCGGGCACGATGGGGCGAGTGGTCAAGCCGATTTTGGAGCAAGCCTCCGGCCTGCGGGTGAACGAGGACTTTTACCTGGTCAATTGCCCGGAGCGGGTGATGCCGGGGAAATTGCTGGCAAATCTGCGCACCTGCTCGCGCGTCGTCGGGGGGATGTCTCCGCAGGCGGCGGAACTGGCCGTGCGTTTCTACCGCCACATTGTGCAATCCGACCTGGATGCGGTGGATTGTCTGACCGCCGAACTGGTCAAGACGATGGAGAACGCCTACCGGGACGTGCAGATCGCCTTTGCCAACGAGATGGCACTCTTGTGCGAGGATATGGGGGCCGACGTGTGGCAGGTGCGGGAACTGGTGAACAAGTCGCCGCACCGAGATATGCACCTGCCCGGCGCAGGCGTGGGCGGGCACTGCATTCCCAAAGACCCCTGGCTGCTCATCGCCAACGCCGGGGACGGGTTCGAGCCACGGCTGATCCCGACGGCGCG
>CAYNVC010000256.1:0-4642 GCA_964400615.1 uncultured Anaerolineales bacterium
TTCGCGCACGTCTGTCTCGGGGGAAAATATGCCGAGGATGTGAAAGCCCAGCGTCGCGGTGAACTCGAACCCCGGCAGCACCAACACCTTTTTCAACAGGCGGTGGTACTCTCCGAGGCGTTGCTTTTCTTCTTTGTGCATTCTCCCGAGCTGTTCTAATAGCTCTAATTGGTGTATCTCTTCCATCATCGCTTGATAACCGGCCACCGTGTTGTGATCGGTAAAGGCGATGATTTCTATTCCTTTGCTTTCTGCCTGGCGGATTATGTCCAGGTAGGCGACGTTTGGTTCCAGATAATCGGCAGAGGCGGGGGTGTGTAAATGTAGATCCACTCGCCTCCACTGTGGTTTGATGTGTTGTTTTTTCTTTCTAGTCATTGTTCTTCCTAAATCGTTCGGCCTGTCGCCGAACTTGTCATATTGTCAACCGGCCACGTGATCGTGTGGTCGCATTGCACGTTGTTTATTTGTTCATTTGTTCGTTGATCAACGAATCTATGGTTTCCAACAGCACTGACGGGCGGAAAGGCTTAAAGACGAACTCGTCGGCGCCGGCGTTCATGCATTCGGCCGCGCGGTCCATTCCCGAAGTCATCACCACCAATGTGTCCTTCAGTTTTTCGTCCGCTCGCAATGCCCGCAGCGTGCCCAATGTGTCTCCGTCCGCGACGTGTACGTCCATCAGGATAAGCGTGGGTTCGACCTGATACGCCGTCGGTATGACCTCGTTCTGTTGGTTCACGGCTACCGCCTGGTGTCCTTCTAACTCGAATACCGTTTTGAGCAGCGTGCTAAAGGTCTTGTCGTCGTCTACCACCATGATGGTGCTCATTATTTATCCTTCCTTGTATGTTTGCTGCTACCCGGTTTGCTCCAGAGGGGTTGGCGATCCGGCTGGAGCCTGAGTAGGAGCGAGTATCTTCCGCCCATCACCGATGTATTTCAAATGGCGGCCTTGAACACGTCGTCCACTCGCTTGACCAGGACGAACTTGAGCGTCTCGCGCACCTCGTCTGGTATGTCGTCCAAATCGTTCTCGTTTTGCTTGGGCAGGATGACGGTCTTGAGGCCGGCGCGATGGGCGGCCAGGACTTTTTCCTTGATCCCTCCCACCGGCAGAACCTGGCCGCGCAGCGTGATCTCTCCCGTCATCCCTACGTCCGCGCGTACCCGTTTATCGGTCAACAGCGAGGCCAGGGCGGTGGCGATGGTGACGCCGGCCGAGGGGCCGTCCTTGGGAACCGCGCCGGCCGGGACGTGCAGATGAATATCAATGTGCTCAAAGGTGTCATCGGGTATGCCCAGGGCGTGAGCTTTGGAGCGCACATAGCTGAGAGCCGCCTGCGCCGACTCTTTCATCACCTCGCCCAACTGCCCGGTCACGATGAACCCTTTGCTGCCGGGCATTTTGGTGGCCTCGAAGAACATCAGCTCGCCGCCCGCGAGTGTGACCCCCAGCCCGGTGGCGACGCCCGGCATCTTGGTGCGCAACGCGGTCTCTGGAAAGTAGCGCGGCTTTTTCAGGAACTCGTGCACGTTTCGCACCGTCACCCGCACCGGTTCTCCATTCCCCTCGGCTATGCCGGTCACGACTTTGCGGCAGACCCGGCCAATCTCCCGCTCCAGGTTGCGCACGCCGGCCTCGCGGGTGTAATCGCGGATTATTTTGCGCAGCGCACCTTGGGTAAATTTCAGTTCTTTGCGCCGCAGGCCGTTCTCCCGTAGCTGGCGGGGAATGAGGTACCCCTGAGCGATGTGTACCTTTTCCGTCTCGGTGTAACCGGAAAGTCTCAATATCTCCATCCGGTCGCGCAGGGGGGGCGGGATGAAATCGAGCAGATTGGCGGTGGTGATGAACATCACCTGGGAGAGATCAAAGGGCACGTCCAGATAATGGTCGCGGAACTCGCGGTTCTGCTCCGGGTCGAGCACTTCCAGCAGCGCGGACGCGGGATCGCCCCGAAAGTCGGCCCCCAACTTGTCCACCTCGTCCAGCATAAAGACCGGGTTCTTGGATTCCACCCGCCGCAACGCCTGGACGATGCGCCCCGGCAGCGCACCGATGTAGGTGCGGCGGTGGCCCCGAATCTCGGCCTCGTCGCGCACGCCGCCCAGCGACTGGCGGACGAACTTGCGCCCCAGGGCGCGGGCGATGGATTGCCCCAGGCTGGTCTTGCCCGTGCCGGGCGGGCCGACGAAGCAGAGGATGACCCCCTCGCGCTCGCGCCGGATCAGGTCGGACGGCTTTTTGTGCTCGAACTCTTCTTTGCGCTCCTCGCGCAATTTGCGCACGGCCAGGTATTCCAGGATGCGCTCTTTGACGTCCTCCAGGTCATAGTGATCCTGATCCAGCACCTTGCGGGCGTGCGCCATGTCCAGATTGTCCTCCGTCTGGACGTTCCACGGCAGGCTGGTCAGCCAATCCAGGTAGGTGCGGATGACGCTGTACTCGGCGGCGGCGGTGGGCAATTTGCTCAACCTGTCCAGTTCACGGCGGGCCTCCTTCTCCGCCTCCTCTGGCATTCCCGCTTCCTCGATCTTTTTGCGGAACTCTTCCACCTCTATTTGCTGCTCGTCCTCCTCGCCCAGTTTGCGCCGGATGGCCTTGAGTTGCTCGCGCAAGAAATACTCGCGCTGCGTCTTTTCCATCTCCGATTGGGCCTCGGTCTGGATTTTGTGCCCCAGCTCGAGCACCTCCAACTCTTTTGTCAGCAGGCCCAACAGCCAGCGCATCTTTTCGGTGATCTCGTCCAGCTCGAGCAGCTTTTGGGCGTCCTCCTGGCTGATCTGCTTCATCTGGTTGGCGACGGCGTAGGTGAGTTGCAGGGGATCATCCAGGCTGACGATCAGCGATTGCATCTGCTCCGGCCCGGTGGAGGTCAGCTCGTTCATGCGGTGAAAGCCCTCGATGATGTTCCGTTGCAGCGCTTCGACCTGGAGCGACTTGGTCACTCTTTCCGGCGCTATAATCACACGAGCCATCAAATACGGGGATTGGGTGACGAATTCTTGAATACGAACACGTAGTAACCCCTGCATAATCAGCGTCAGCGTTCCGTCCGGTGACTTGAACAGCCGGTGTACCGCCGCTACGGTTCCTACCCGATGAATGTCGTCCGGGCCGGGCGCTTCTACCTCCAGGTTGCGGCTGCTGACCAGGCCGATGAGTTGTTTCCTGCTCATCGCGTCTTCGATCAACTGGATCGAACGCGCCTGTCCAATGCGGATCGGCACCGCCGTCATTGGAAACACGACCAGGCCGCGCAACGGCAGGATGGGGAGGATGGTGGGAATTTGTAGCAAATCGTCGCTTTCCTCGTCCGACGACGAACCGGGGTCTTTTTCCTGTGGAGTGGAGGGATGAGTCATCAGATTCAAAAGCATCTCCATTGTATCCATTTCTGTGCTTGATATTCCTTTTTTGCTCTCGTATTCGTTACTTGTCATTTGTATGCTGGCTACAATTGTACCACAATTGCACGTCTAGCCAAAACGGCGGGCGGGGTCGTTTTTTGGCTTTCGGTTTGTATTCGCCCTCGTTCTGTGGTATCATTCTGCCATTGTTACCGGAGGTGACGTGAAATACGAACGGCGTGAATTGGTTTTCTTGTTTCTGATTCTCCTGCTGGCGGCCGGCCTGCGCCTGACCCGCCTCGGCCTGGTCGAGTTCAAATACGACGAGGCGACCTGGGCACGCAGCGCCCTCGCCATCATCCGCACCGGGAACCTGCCGGCCCTGGGGATGGTCAGCTCGCTCGGCCCCTACCACCCGCCGCTGATGAGCTATATCCTGCTCCCCCCCTTTGCCCTCTCCCGCGACCCCCGGCTGGCGGCGGGCTGGACGGCGCTGCTGGGCGTGGCGGCGGTGGCGTTGACCTGGTGGGTCGGGCGCACCTATTTCGGGCGGCGTGTGGGCCTGCTGGCCGCGCTCCTGTTCGCCGCCTGCCCGTGGGCGGTCATCCACAGTCGCAAGATATGGACCCAGAGCCGCGCCGCCCTGACGCTGCTCTTTATCGCCGCCCTGCTCGCCCTGGTGACGCGCCGCAAACCCTGGGCGTTGACCGGGGCACTGGCGGCGCTGGCGCTCGTGATCGGCGTTCACCTGGGAGGACTGGCCTTTATCCTGCTCTTGCTCCTGCTTCTTCCCTGGTTCTTTCGCTCCATCCGGCCCCTGCCCCTGCTGACCGGTGTGGCCCTGTTTTTGCTGATCCTCAGTCCCTACCTGCTCTACGACGCCCAGCACGGCTGGCCCAACCTGCGCGGCCTGGCGAACCTGGCGGGGCAGGGGACGGCCCTCGACCTGCAAGCGTTCCGTATGGCCGCCATGATCGTCGGCGGCAACCACCTGCAAGACCTGGCGGGCGAACGTTTCTCCGACTTTGTCGCCTCCATCCTCGATCTGCGCTGGCTCGACCAGGCCGAGATGGCGCTTTTGTGGATCGGACTGGCCTGGCTGGTGTACAGGGTGGGGCGGGAGTTGTTCGTCCGCCGTGGCCGCCTCTCACCCGATGGAACGGGGCGGCTGGTGCTCCTCCTGTGGTTCGGCGTGCCCGTCGCGCTGCTGCTGCTCCACGCCGCGCCGCTCCATCCCCACGACCTCAACCTGCTCTACCCGGCCCAACATTTGATCATCGCCCTCCTC
>CAYNVC010000257.1:0-4634 GCA_964400615.1 uncultured Anaerolineales bacterium
CCCGCGCCACCAGCGGCAGGTAGACGGAAAAGAACTCGAAAAACTCGTGCGCTCCCCGGTCGTACCCCGCGCCGTGGGGCCGGTAGACCCCGCGCACGTCCACGTCCGGGGCGCCGGCGGCGGTGCCGCTATCCACGCACGGCGAGTTCTCCAGCAGCCGGTAGACGCCGTTCTGGGGACTGCGGAAGAGCGGGTCGGCGCTGATGTTCCCCGCGCCCGTCCAGCCCCCATCCACGTCCGAGTAGGTGACGGTGACTGTGGAGAGCGCGTCCACTTCCAGCGCCGCGATGCTGTGCCCCCACAAAATCGAGTTGACTATCGTCGCGCTTCCCCCGCCCTGCCCCGTGTGTCCCTCGTAGAGATTTATCCCGTGCCGGCAGTCGGCGACGGTGTTGTTGACGATGAGCGAGACCGCGCCATCCTTGACCGCGATGCCGGCCCCGCTGAAAGGGTCCTCGTCCTTGCCCTGGCAGGCGTAAATCAGATTGTTCACCAGCGTCGTGGAGGAGGGGTCGCCGATGGAGATGCCCTTGTCGCCGCAGTGGTGCAGCTCGTTCCGCTCGATCACAGCCGAAGAGTCGTTCAAGTCCAGGCAATCGTCGGAAACATCGTGGATGTGGTTATCCAGCAGCACCGCCGGGGTGAGCACGCTCATGTGGCTGACCTCGATCCCCTCGAACTGGTAAGCGCCGTACCGCGCGTCGTGGATGTGGTTCCCCTGGATGTAGGCGTACCCGCCGGTGACGTGCACCGCGTCCCGCTGAACGTCGTAAATCTCGTTGCGCAGCAGGTAGACGACCGGGTCGCGCCCCATCCAGGGGGCGCTCTGGAAGGCGTCGCTGAAATCGGTGTGGCGGATGATGCTGTCGCTGACCGTCACCCGCGCCCCGTAGGCCGAGACGCCGTGGCTGCGCGGGTTGCTGATCACCTCGCGCGTGTACTCGATCACCGCGTGCCCGATGCGGTTATCTTCCTGGGTCTGGTCGAACAGGATGCCGCCCCAGTAAGCGCCGTTTTGCCCGGTAAAGATGATGGGCTGCGCGGCACTCCCTTCCGCCAGCAGCCGCCCGCCCTTGTTCACGCGCAGATAGCGGTTTTCCTTAAAGTTGAACGTCACCCCCGGCTCCACGGTCAGCGTGATCCCCGCCGGGACGATGATGTTATCTGTGATGGCGTAGGGGTACGGGCTGGCCGAGACGAGCGTGTTCTCGGTCAGCGTGCCGCCGTGGAACGAATCCCAGTGGACGGTGATCGTGAACGTGTCCAGCCCGTCCGTGATGGTAAAGACGTTCTCCTCCGCCCACAGCATCCCCTGGTAGCGATAGGCCGTGGCCGTGGGATAGCTCACGCCGTCCGCGCCTCCATTGACCTGCACGTCGCGCAGCGGGGAGCAATTCCCCTCCAGCGTCACCGCCGCGCCGGTGGTCGTGAAATCGTTCCCCCCGTTGGTGCTGATGGAGAGAACTGTGGCCGGTATCTGGCCGTTCAGCGCCGGGATGCGGGCGGCGACGTACTGTTTGAGCGTGTTCCGGTAATCGGTATCCACCACGTCGGGCAGCGCGTCAATGCGCGGGTACATTTCGGCCACCGAAAACTCGTGCGCCGCGATGGAGGCGATCTCCTGGTAATACCAGCGCGTGAAATCCGGGTAATTCAGAATCCGTTTGACGACCGTGCTGGCGATCCAGTTCGGTTCCCAAATAGAGTGGTCGGCGTACATAAAGGTGGTGTCGTGATCCCAGGAGATGAGGATGAAGCGGTCGTCGGAGGGGCGGTGGTAGAGAAAGTAATCGTCCCCCTGGCCGATCCACAGCGCCCCTTCGTGATTATCGAGCACCGCCTGGACCGCGAACCAGCGCACCCACTCCCGCATATCGGCCAGCGCCTCGGCCTCGCTGCGGAACGTCGCGTCGGGGCTGCTATCGAGTGCGTGGGTCAGGGCGATGACGTCGCCGTAATCTTGGGCCTCCTGGTTGTTCTTTTTGAGATAGTAGGGGCTGTAGCTGGCCGGGTCAGTCCCGCGATAGTGCAGGTCGGCCCCGTCGCGCCCCCGGTAGAGGTTGCCGCCCGAATCGGCGGGTAAATGCGCCTTCAAAAAGTCGTTGTCCACCTGCTCCACGTCCAGATAATCCCCCGCCGCGCTCCCGTTGATGTAGAGCGTCACGAAGCGGGTCTCCGGGGCCGGTATCCCCACCCGCCGGAAGAGGTCGTGGGCCAGCGCCTCCCGCCCCAATTCGTCGCTCACCAGGTTGAGCCGCTCCCGGCTCTCGAACTCGTGTTCGTCGCGGAACTTGATTCTGTACGGGCGGGGCAGAACGTCGCGCGTGCTCTCCCCCCGGTAGCGCACGCCGACGTTGTAGAACACCTCACCGCCGTAGAGGAACGTCCCATCCAGGTAGACGTTGGAATAGAGGTCGCGGGTGGTCAGTTCGGCCTGATTTTCGGCGCTCATGATCAACTGGTAGATGGGCAAACTGCCGGAAGGGGGGGTATCTTGCACCAGGTAGAGGTAGCTGACGGTGACGGGCTGCCCGGTCTCGGTTGAAGTGCTGCCCGGTGCGCCGTCCGGCGCGGTGCGCGTGGCCCCCTCGTCGTCGCCGGCGGTGACGTAGAACTCGACGTACTTGCCGTCGCTTTGCGGCGGGATGAGCGCGGTGTAGACGGGGCCGCCGCTCATCGGCAGCGTGATGTAGGAGGATGCGCCCTGGGGGCGATAGTGGAGCGTCACGGTGACGACCGCGCTACCGGTGTATCCGGCGTCGTCCACCGTCGCCGTGACCGTCACCGGCTGGCCGGAGGTGGGAATGGCCGGCGCGTGCGTCACACCGGTGATGCAGGGGGGGATGTTGTCGGCCGAGTAAACGCTGTTCTGCACGCCGGGTGTGCCCAGTCCCGTGCTGGAACCCCAGGAGCAGGGTTGGTCGTTTTCGAAATCAGGGTTGACCAGCTCCAACGATGGCCCGTCCCCGTCCGCCGCCTCCGGCCAGGGAAGGTGATCGTCGTATGTCACCTCGTCCACCAGCACGCTCGCCGCGTCCACGAGCGCCACCCGTTCGCCGGAATTGGAGAGCCGCCCGCCTGCGAAAGGCCCCAGCACGGAAGTGATGCCATAGACCGTTTCGACCGTGGCGGGGTCGTGGCCGACGACGACGTACCCTCCGGCGGGGATGGAGGTGCTCACCGGAAAAGTGTACTCGATCCCGTCGCTGAACTGCCAGCCGGAGAGGTCAACGGTGGCGGAACCGGGGTTGTAGAGTTCGATGTATTCCTCGCCGTGGTCGCCGGAGCGGGGGTGGTATTGCAGCTCGTTGATGATGACCCGCGCGTCGGCCTGGGCGGAGAACTCGTACCCTCCACAGTCATATCCATCGCCCCAGGGCCGGGCGATCCCCCTGATGTCCTCGTCTGGCGCGTCGGTTGGGGAGGCTGCGTCCACGCAGGGCGAGTCCTCCCGCAGGCGATAGTCGCCTGCCTGGGGGGCGCGGAGCAGGGGGTCGGCGGCGCTGTTCCCCGTGCCGGGCCAGCCCCCTTCGATTGCAGAGTAGGCCACGTCAACCGTAGAGCCGTCGCGCAGTTCCAACCCGGTCCCGTTTCCCCACAGGATGCAGTTGACCACGGAAGCAGCGCCTCCGCTTTCCAGGTAATGTTTGTGTAACCCAACGCCGATTTGGTTATCCACCACCGTGTCGTTGACGATGCGTGCGGTCGAGCCATCTTGCACCGCGATTCCCTCCGCGCTGGCATAGATCAGGTCGTTCGTCAGCGTCACGGCCGAGCCATACGAGATGGAGACCCCTTTGTTGCCGCAGTGGTGCAACTCGCTGCGTTCGATGAGCGCCAGCGAGGCGTCCAGGTCAATGCAATCGTCCGTGGCGTGGTGGACGTGGTTGGCGGTCAACAGCGCCGGTGTGAACATGTGCTCTAGCTCGATCCCCTCGTATGTTTCGTAGACCTGGTTGCCGCGTGCGACGACCTCCCCGCCCACGATGTGGATTCCGTCCAGGCCCACGTCATAGATCTCGTTATCCAATATCTGTGCCTGGCTGCGCTCACAGGTCAGCCCCATCAGCCCCAGGTGACGGATGATGCTGTGCTCGACGCGCAGGTTAGAGTCGTATGCGATGATGCCCTGCCAATACTGGTTGGCTGCGGCCACCCTGGCGTACTCTATCGTGGCGTAGGTGATGCGGTTATCGGCGCGGCTGTCCTGGAGCATTATAGCTCCCCACAGTTCATCCCCGGCGCGGGTGAACAAAATCGGCGCGGACGGCGTTCCCTCTGCCACGAGTTGTCCTCCCTCCACACGCAGTGCTCGACCTGCCTGGAAACGGAGCGTCACGCCCGGCTCGACGGTCAGTGTGATGCCGTCCGGCACGACGATGTCGGTGCTGATGAGGTAGGGGCTGCCGCTGACCGAGAGCGTGGTATCCTCTGCCAGCGTGCCGCCGGTGAAAGCTTCAGCCTGGGCCACGCTGCGCCCGCCGGCCAACAGGCAAACGAGGGCCAGTGCCGCGCAGACCATAAATTTGGGGCTGGAAAATTTGTTCATTGCCTGACTCCAAAAAATACCGGCTTGACTTGCCAGATTGACATGGGTATAATAACAAAAGATCAAACGTGTCCCCGTTGTAACA
>CAYNVC010000258.1:0-4624 GCA_964400615.1 uncultured Anaerolineales bacterium
GGATACCACGGGCGAGATCGCCCGGCTCCTCAACCGCTAAACCGCGACCAGTTACCCGCCGGCCATCCCCTTGAGCTGTCCGGCCAAATCCTCCACCTGCGAGACAGCGCCTTTGATATTGCGCAGCTTGTCCAACTGGTCGTGCCAGAAAGCAGATCCGGCAGCAGCCCCCAGACCACTGAGATAAATGCCAGGGGTCAACTTTAACAGCGCATCCAGGATAGCACCCCACGGGCTGATTTGTCCCTGCACTGCACCCTGCCAGCCGATCAGATCGCCTATCGTGTACCACTCGACGATCTTGCCCGCCGCATCAACGCTGCGGAATTTGCTTGCGGCGTCGCCCAGGATCGGCGCAAGCAATTGAACCGAATCCACCTGCAAGATGGCAGCCAGCGCCACCCCCACCACGACCGAGAGAATACGCAGCCAGGCGATACGGGTATGTTCCCGCTCCTTCTGCACCGAATCCTCCGCCAAAATCCGCGTGGCCGCATCCTCCGCCGTGAGAAGGGAGCCAAACTTTCTGTGCTGGCCGAGATTATCCAAACGCTCACGGAAGGTGTCCCCGTCGGGCAAACTGTGGCGCAGCCAGGCCCAAAAGTATTCCAGATAAGCCGGTATCCAGCACAAAAACCTGACGACTGCCACCAGCCAGTGCGGCATCCACTTGCTCGCTTCTGCTGCCCGGCTCACACCCTCGAGGCTGTCTCGCAGCCAGCGCCACAATTTGTACAACGGCCCCTTGAGTTGATTGTTCTGCTGACGCACGGCATCGAGCAACGTGGAGACGGCGTGGAGGCGAGTGGCAAGCTCGGCAACGTTGCTCTCCTCGAGATCCGCGAGCGTGGCTTCCAGCCACTCTTTCACCGCTGCCGTGTCCATGTCAGGGTCTATCCTCTTCAAGCGAGATTCCAAACCGGGCCAATGCTTGCCCAAAACGTCGTCCAGTGTGTGAATAGCCATGTCTTTGAACATTTCCGGCAGTTGCTCCCGCACCGCCGTGCGCACTTGTTCGGCCCGATCCTCGAACTGGGTTGCCACCTCGCCCAATTTATCGATCCGCTCGTTGAGCTGTTGCTGCGCTTCGGCGCTGACGCCCAGATCAGCCACCGCGCCGGGCAGCCAATCCTTCATCTTGCCCAGGGCCTCGCTGGCCGAGGTCTGGCGTTTGAGGCCAAAGATGGGCCGGACGGCATCAATCATCACCTCAGCGCCGACCGCCAGCACCATCATCATCGCGGCGTAGAGGCCCAGCGTCCCAATGACCCGGCCCACGTCACCTATCTCGTCACCTCCGCCCCCTTGCGAGAGCGGGCAGGCATGAGCAATGGTCGGAGTAAGAGCGAGCAACAGTACCAACAGTAACCCAACCAGAGACAAGCGTTTCATTTTCATAGCAACCTCCTCATTCACAAACGTTAACAATAGCACCGCCTCGTCACTGCGTCTACCGATTACGTTTCGCGGCTCACCAACCGCGCCAGTTCCTCGAAATTATCGGGACTGATTTTTCGCGTCCCCGCCTCGACCTCCCGCACCATCGTCGCCAATGCAGCATTGACGGGGGTCGGCACCCCCTTCTCCCGCCCTTTTTCCACCACATAGCCGTTGAGAAAGTCAACCTCGGCCCGGCGACCCCGCTCGATGCTCTGCAACATTGAGGATTTGAGGCGGCGAAATTTGGCCCCCACCGCCATCATGATAGCATGTCTGAACACCAGATCGAGACCCCATCCGCCATTGCGCCGTTCTGGGGACAGGTAGAGCCGGTACACGTCCAACGTACCACCCACCGGTTCCAGATTTATCCCGTGCGCCTCCGCCACGTCCACCACCTCACTCATAATCGCCAGCGCCAGCCGCCGCCCCGCATTGCGCACCAGCATCTCGCCCAATAATTGCCCGGTGACAGCACCAGAGGCCGAGGTGGCGCAGTTGAGAGTCAATTTGCTCCACAGGTTGCCGTAAATGTTGGTCGAAGCCGTGGTAGGGCTGATGGATTCGAGCGTGGCGGCAAGTCGTTGCACCCGTGGAGTCAACTGACCGTCCAGTTCACCGACGATTATCTCCCCGTGCGAGGTCATCTCGCTGACGCCCGGCGCGTGCATCGTCGCCCCCCAGCCCACCAACGCGCCGATCACCCGCTCACGGCCCAGAATCGCACTCACCCGATCCTCCACCACGCCGTTTTGAAAAGTAACGACGTATCCCTCCGCTGCAAGATAACCCTCCACGTCCCGCGCGGCCTGCTCCACGTCTGTACCCTTCATCGCCAGGTAGACCGCGTCGAAAACCCCTTCGAGATCATCCATGCGCGCGCAGGCATCCACCGGTACAGTCCATTCCCCTTCCGGCGTGACGAGACTCAAACCATCCGTATTGAGCGCCCGGCAAATTTTCTCGTTGCGGGTGACTATCGTGAGGTCATGCCCTCCCAACAGCAACCCACCAGCGATCACCCCGCCCACGCCACCGCACCCCAACAACAATAATCGCTGTCCATCGTGTGTATGTGATGTCATTACGTCTCCTCGCATATCTCAGATTATGCCACATTATACCAGGGGAGCCAGTATACACAAACCAGGTTTGACTTTAACCCAAATCCATACTATACTGCGGCTCGGAATTGCCTGGGACAGTGGGATAAACATAGGCACGGCTGTAGAGAAACCATGAAACGCACAATCGAGATCGGAGCCGTCCAGATGGATGCCAACCCTGCCCCGACCGGGGAACGATTGACCCGCGCCGACCGGCTGGTCAGCACTGCCGCTGCGACGGGGGCGCAACTGATCGTTCTGCCGGAACTGTTCAACACCGGCTACGGCTACTCGGACGAAAACTACCGCCTGGCCGAACCACCACAAGGCCCCACCGCCACCTGGATGAAGGAAACCGCCGCCCGGCTGAACGTCCACCTGGCGGGGTCGTTGATGCTGCGGGAGGGAGGCGAGATCTACAACGCCCTCCTGCTCCTGGCCCCCGATGGCCGCGTCTGGCGGTACGACAAGAACTATCCCTGGGGCTGGGAACGGGGTTACTTTCGGGGCCGGCGCGGCACCACAGTCGCCAAGACCGACCTGGGCGACATAGGAATGATGATCTGTTGGGACACCGCCCACCGCAAGCTATGGCGACAGTACGCCGGGCGAGTGGACTTGATGCTGATCGCCAGTTGCCCGCCGGACGTCTCCAACCCCACATTTCACTTTCCCGACGGCACCGCGCTCACCTTCGACGATATGGGGCCGGTCATAGCCTCGATGAAGGGAAGCGCCCATCTGGTGTTCGGCGATATGCTCAACCAACAAACCGGCTGGCTCGGCGTGCCGGCCGTGAACACCGTCGGCTGCGGGCGCATCAGGACGGCGATTCCAAACGGACGGGCCAGTTTTCTGACCTTTTTGTCCCTCGCCCCCTGGCTGGTGCGGTATCTCCCCCAGGCCAGCCAGATGGAAATGGCGTGCGCGATGACGCCGGGCTGCAAAGTGGTCGACTCCAATGGGCGGACGCTGGCGGAACTGGCCCAGGAGCAAGGAGAGAGTTTTACCGTCGCCGGGGTGACGCTAGCCGAGGAAAAGCCACACCCGCGCGGGCCGCAACCGGAGTCACCTGTGCCCCGGCTCAGCTATCTCAGCTCGGACGTGTTGCTGCCGGCGTTCAGCGTGCCGGTATATCGCAGTGGGCTGCGCCGGAGCCAAAAAGGAAACTATCGCTCACAGCGCGACAAAGACGTGTCTATCCCGGAGGAAATGAGATGAAGCACGCCAAGATTTTCGTCGCCGTGACACTGGCCCTTTCTGTCTTGCTCCTGAGCCTGCTGGTTCTGAGCCAGGCTAAAGCTGATGCCCCCACCCCGGACACCCCCCAGCAACAGTTACTCGCCCCTCCACACTCCCCACCCACCATCAGGCGCGCCTACAAACTAGAGCTATGGTTAATGCCAGACTTTGAAAAGGGCGGAGTGTGGGCCGCTGGTGAGTATTACGGCGTTCGACCACCATTGCCATTGAAGGACGAGTTCCTGTGGTCTTATCGTCCGGGAAGCAGCATTTACTTTCTCGGATGGTGGGAGGGGAGCCGGATAGAACCCATCAGCCATACGATAAAGGGAATTTACGCGCTTCACTTGCCCGGATTCGATCTCTCCGCCCTGGAATTGCAGCCAACGGAGGACATCACTCCTATGGTTCGCATCAGGCTGGCATCTGGGATCGTTCTTTCGGACACAGTGCTACCGCAACCAGGCGCACCAGCCAGTCCAACAGCACTCACGGCTCTGACGGGAACAATGGGAATCACATTGACCTTCACTCCCACTGCGACGCTGGCCCCAACGCCAACCACATATCTTGCAGCCAGTTACACCCTCACCGGACTGCAAGTCTCGCCATCAAACGGACAGTTTACAGTATCGCCAACGGTCACGCTCGCGGCGGATTATGCCATACCAGCGCACTCTGCACCTACTGCCACGGGAATAGTCACATGGACGACACCAGGCACATTTACCAGCACTTTGCACACGCGTGGTGACCATACCAGAATTGATTTGGCGGGATTCCAATCTGTCACTCAGCCTATCACCCTAACTGTGCCATTCCACCCATTCGAGAAA
>CAYNVC010000259.1:0-4617 GCA_964400615.1 uncultured Anaerolineales bacterium
GCCGGGAATATGGCTTCCATTGAGGCGCGGGCGTTGGTGTTATCCGGCACAGTAGAGGGATTTCCTTCCATACGCCTTGCTTTTGCCTGGGTGCATATAGATAACGTGCCGTTGATACTGGGACAGGTAAACTTTTTCCTGGAATTTGATGTGTGTTTTTCCCGTCTCGAGGGAGTATTCGAGGTATACAAGGCACGTTCAAGTTCGACCGGGCCGGGTTGGGGAAGGTGGGCATAGTCTACGACGAGACCATCGTCTCGCAGGCCGCGGTGGAGGATTTGGACGCCCGCGAGTTCGAGTGGTTCCTGCGTCAGGTCTATCAACGTGCTTTGCAAGAGTTCGATGTCGGTTACGAACGGCTGTTGGTCAACTGGAAACTAGCCAAAGAGCAGGATGGTGTGGTGCCGACGATGGCCGGGGTGCTTCTCTTTGGTCGGCTGCCGCAACATTTTCTGCCTCACGCGTACATCACCGCCGCTCGCATACCTGGGGTAGATTTGAGCGCCGTTCCTGTGGATACCGAGCATATTGAGGGTACGCTGCGCCAGTTGTTGGAGGATGCGGTGCGCTTTCTACGGGCGCACCTTTTCACCCCACACAGGATTCAAGGCTTTGAGCCAGAGAGCCATCCAGAGATACCGGAAGAGGCGTTGCGAGAGACGTTGGTCAACGCACTGGCCCATCGAGATTATACCATCGCCGCGCCAATCCGGGTGTTCATTTTCGATGACCGGGTGGAGGTGCGCTCGCCGGGCCATTTGCCTAACACCGTCACCATTGAAAACATCAAGTGGGGAGCCGCTCACGTGCTCAGAAATCCAACCCTGTATACCTACTTCCGGCGCTTGGGTATCGTGACCGATGTCGGCAGTGGTATCTACCGTACCATCCAGTTGATGAAAAAGATTACGGGCCGGGAGCTGGATATATTTTTCCAGGGTAACGAGTTCGTGGTTTCGCTGCCCAGACGACGGTAATTATCACCTTGACGATGTAAGGAGTTCACGCTATGGAAGAACCTCGAATCGGCGTTTACGTCTGCGAGTGCGGCAACAACATCTCCGCCACGGTGGACGTGGAGGCGGTGGCGCAGATGGCCGGGGAATTGCCCGGCGTCACCGTCGCCCGCGTCTACAAATACATGTGCTCCGAGGCGGGGCAGGACTTGATCAAAAAAGACATCCGCGAGCAGGGGCTGAACCGGGTCGTCGTCGCCTCCTGCACTCCCCGCATGCACGAGCCGACCTTCCAGCGGGCGGTGGCGGGGGCCGGCCTCAACCCCTACTTTTTCGAGATGGCAAACATCCGCGAGCACGTCTCCTGGATCACCCACGATAAAGCTGCGGCGACGGAGAAAGCCAGGCGGCTGGTCAGGTCGGCAGTGGCGCGGGTGGCATACCAGGCCCCGCTGGACGAACGCCGCGAACCGGTGACGCAGGCGGCGCTGGTGGTGGGCGGCGGCATCGCCGGTATTCAGGCCGCGCTCTCCATCGCCGATTCTGGCTACCCGGTCTACCTGGTGGAGCGGGAGCCGACCATCGGCGGCCACATGGCCCAGTTGGACAAGACCTTTCCCACGCTCGACTGTAGTACCTGAATTCTCGGCCCCAAAATGACGGATGCCGGTCGGCATCCCAACATCACGCTCCTGACCTACAGTGAGGTCGAGGAGGTCTCGGGTTACGTGGGCAACTTTACCGCCCGCATTCGCAAGCGGGCGCGGTCGGTGAACGAGGACTTGTGTACCGGCTGCGGCATTTGCCAGGAAAAGTGTCCCCGCAAGGTGATTGACTTGGGTTTTGAGGACGGGATGGGGAAGCGGAAAGCGGTTTACTTTGCGTTTTCCCAGTCCATCCCCAACCTGCCGGTGATTGACCGGGACGCCTGCCTCTATTTTACCAAAGGGCGCTGCAAGATATGCGAAAAGAGCTGTCCTGCCGGGGCGATTGATTACACGCAGCAGGACGAGTTGATCGAGGTGCAGGTCGGGGCCATCGTCGTCGCCACCGGTTTTGCGATGTGGGACCCCAAGAAACTGCCCCAGTATTCCTACGGCCTCTCGCCCAATATCGTCACCGGGCTGCAATTCGAGCGCCTTTCCAGCGCGGGCGGGCCAACCGGCGGGGAAATCCTGACCGCCGAGGGGAAAAAGCCGGAGCGGGTGGCGATCATCCACTGCGTCGGCAGCCGCGACCACAACGCGCACGAGTATTGCTCCCGCATCTGCTGTATGTACTCGCTCAAGCACGCTCACCTGGTGCGCGACAAGACCGGGGCCGAGGTCTACGAGTTCTACATGGACATGCGGGCCTTTGGCAAGGCTTACGAAGAGTTTTACGAGCGGGTGCAGGAGGAGGGAGTGACGTTCATCCAGGGCCGGGGCGCGGAGGTGGAGGTGCTCCCCGACGGCAAATTGCGCGTCAAGGGGGACGACGCCAACCTGGGCCGCATGGTGGCCGCCGACGTGGACATGGTCGTCCTGGCGACGGCAATCGAGCCACAGCCCGACGCCGACCGGGTGGCCTCCCTCTTTGGCCTGGGCCGCACGCCCGACGGTTGGCTCGCCGAGGCACACCCCAAACTGCGCCCGGTAGAGACCGCCACGGCGGGCATCTTTTTGGCCGGCTGCGCCCAGGGGCCGCGCGACGTGCCGGACACGGTGGCCCACGCCGGGGCGGCCGCGCTCGAAGTGGTGCGCATGTTCAACCAGGGCCAAGTGACCATCTCCCCCACCGTCGCCGTGGTGAACCCGGAAGAGTGTGTCGGCTGCGGCGAGTGCATCCTGGCCTGCCCCTATTCCGCCATCTCGCGCAACGCGGACGGCAAATCGGAGGTCAATCCCGCGCTGTGCCACGGCTGCGGCACCTGCGTCGCCACCTGCCCGTCCGGGGCCATCACCGCGCTCCACTTTACCGACCAGGAGATCGTGGCTCAGATCGACGGGTTGTTGACGATGGTGACGGCGTGAAATGTAATTGACCAGGGAGGTTGATCGTGCGTTGGATAGAAATGCGTCAACAATATCCCGACCGCTGGCTCATCATAGACGCGCTGGAGGCTCACACCGAAGGCGACCGCCGGCATCTGGATCAAATGACTGTCGTCGAAGTGTGCCCCGACGGAGCCACAGCTTACCGGCGGTACCAAGAATTGCATCGGCAGCACCCCCAACGCGAGTTCTACTTTGTGCACACGGCCCGCGAGGATCTGGATATTCGAGAGAGATATTGGTTGGGGCTGCGGAGGAGCCATGCAGTTAACCTTGCGGGATGATTTGATACTGGCCTCAGTGACGGTGACGTATCGAGGCCATGAGATGGAAATCTCGGACGTGGTAGTGGATACTGGGTCGGCCACAACTATGTTATCCACCGACATAGTTGCCCAAGTTGGGGTCGTGCCAGAAATGGAGGATGTCCTGCACTTTATCCGAGGCGTCGGAGGGACAGAGGTGGTTTTTTCTCGCTGCGTGGATCGCCTGCAGGTTGGTTCGCAATGCATCGAGCAGTTCGAGATAGAAGTAGGCGGCATAGACGATACTTTTGACATTAACGGCATCCTGGGAATGGATTTTCTGTTGTACACCAGGGCAACCATTGACCTGAATGCAATGCGGCTTGATTTTCCCGGTGCGTAGAATTGGAGAACTGGGTTATGAGCGAATCCTTTGAACCTCGAATCGTCGCTTTTCTCTGTAACTGGTGCTCTTACGCCGGAGCCGATAACGCCGGCGTGGCGCGGATGGAATCACCGCCCAACGTAATGCCCATCCGCGTCATGTGCTCCGGGCGGGTCTCGCCGGAGATGGTGCTGCGGGCTTTCCGCGCCGGGGCCGACGGGGTGCTGATACTGGGCTGCCACATCGGCGACTGTCACTATATCAGCGGCAACCACCGCACCGCCAAACGCATGCCGCTGGTGCGCAACCTGCTGGGCTACATTGGCATCAACCCCGACCGGCTGCGGCTGGACTGGGTCTCTTCGGCGGAAGCGCCCAAGTTCGCCCGCGTGACAAAAGAGTTCGTGGAGACGGTGCGGGCGCTGGGGCCGGTCGCTGCCGAGATTGGGGATTGAACGCAGCCCTAACCAAAACCGCCTGCATTTGCACTTGGAGGTGCGGCATGCCGACGACAATTTCGCTATCTGAGGTGGAAACCCACTTTAGCAAGATAATCAACCGTATCTACCAGAACGGAGAGCCACTCATTGTCGAAAGAAGCGGTTCCCCGGTGGTGGTCATAATCCCCGCGTGGCATGTGTCTCGGTATGAGCAAATGTTGGCTATCTGGGAACAAGTTGTGGGGAGACTCCAGGAACACGTTTATCCCGATTGGAGTGAGGACGAATGGCTCCGCGCTGCTGCCAGCAATCCGGTTTTCGCCGACCTGGGCGACCCGGAAGAGGATATCTACTCTCTTGATGATGGACGACCGTTTGCCGTTTCCGTTCGACGATCAAAGTTCGACCGGCTACATGCTCGAATGAACTGGTAGGGCCTCGCCGTCATAAGGGAACAGGTAGACAAATGCCTGCGGGTTCTGTTTGCTTGGGATTAGGGTTGCCCCGTGACTGCTGATTGCGAGTTCGGCGGCGCAGCAGCGTTCAGGATCACATAGA
>CAYNVC010000260.1:0-4593 GCA_964400615.1 uncultured Anaerolineales bacterium
AGCATGGCCTGGGGTTCGTTATAGTTCACAAAGCGGTTGTCGCCGCTCAAGAGCAATTTCTCGACCACTCCGGCGTGATAGAGGTCGGCCGCAGTGGCGACCCGGTCGGCCAGGATGGGAGTGAGTGATCCGTCGGCCCACAGGCCAGCCCCCAGGACGAGGGCAACGGGGTGCGGCGGTGTATCCTTGACGCGGGTGAACAACCGTCCGCTGCACCTCCACTCGGCCCATAGCCGCAGGCCACCCAGCAGGGCGATTGTCGTCGCCCCGCCACACAAGAGTAAAACGGCTGCGCGTTTCAGTTTCTTCATGGCAACACCTGGGTTACGTTTGTCAGTGATCCAACGTCGGGTGTCTCCACCAGGGTGACGTAGCGTGCTACTCGGGAGATGGCTACCGCTCCGGACGCCGTCTCCCACCATTGACCGGTCTGGCCGGCGGTTGGAGATAGCGGTTGGGCCAGCAAGTAGCGATGGGGAACGGCTGCGATCAGGGCGCTCTCGAACTCTTGTGCATCTGTGGAGCTATCCCAGATGGTGCGCCAGACGCGCACCTGGGAGCCATCTTGCTGTTCCCAGGCGACGAACGTGTCGCCGCCCCATCCGGCGGCGGCTTGCCAGGCCGTTTCCTCCGGCAGCAGTGCAGAGAGGTACAGTCCGGCGACGAATTCACCCAACGTGTCCTGGAGGCTCTGCTCCCATCCTGCGCCGAGCGTTGCGCCCAGGTCGGGTATGGCGACGTGGATGGGGTTGTCCTCTCCCGCAATGTACCGTTCCGGGTGGAGCACCTGTTCGGTCGAGCGGGGTGGGGTGGTGTAAGCGCGGTTGATTGCTTCCCAGCCCCCGGCCTGGAAGAGCGCGCCGGCAAATTGTCTCCCTTCCCGGTAGGGGAAAAGCTCCAATTGTTTCCAGGCCGCCTCCTTTTCCAGCGCAGTGCCGTAGCCGGGTTGCTCTGCCGGCAGGATCAGCGCCGTCAAGTGATCCCAGTCCGCTGCCGAGGGATCGGTGTAGCGGTAAAAGGCGGTCAGGAGCATAGCGTCCCCCTCGATCAGCGCCCCGGTCGCCAGCCTCTCGTCGCTGGTAGCGGCGCGGGCGTCCATCGCGCCCAGGTCAAAGTGTTGATCCTGCAAGGCGTGGACGTGTGAGTGGGCCAGCAACGTCTGATCGTCGGCGCTCTCTGCCGGCCGGCCGGCGGCGACGTAGAGCTGTTTCTGCTCCGGTACATAGATCCCAGCGGTCTGATGGATGGCGAGGGAGAGGTTGGTCTGAGGCAACAGCCCCAGCTCGACGTATGGCAAAAGCTGTGCCCCTGGGTCGCGTCCAACGTAGACCTGGCGGAGGAGAGTGGTCATCTCCCGCTCGGTGAGAAACGTGAGTGGGACCTGTGTGTTGGCGGAGAGGCCGCGCAACGTCTCCACTTGATGGGCGATCTGGTCGAACAGGCGGGCGGCCTGTATCTGCGATCCAATTCCCCCTTCGGGTACGGGAAAAGGGGTGGGGGTGGGCCTGGCGATGGTCGGGCTGGGCTGCGGCGCAGTGGGGGGCAGTGTGGTCGGCGGCGGATTCTGCAAGCCGTGGATGGACGAGTGCACGAATCCCGCCAGCATGGCAAAGACGGCGATGACCGCCGTGGTCATCAAGAGCACAGTGAGACGTTGCTTCGATGTCAGGCCGGTTCCGTTCAAGCCAATGCCTCGCGTTGCAGTTGGATGAGGCGGGCGATGGGCTGCGTCGCAGCGTCCAACATCCGGTCGAGTTCTACGCGTGAGAAAGGCGCACCCTCGGCCGTCCCCTGTACCTCGATCATACGCCCGGCGTCGTTCATCACCACGTTGAGATCTACGTCGGCGGCGCTGTCTTCGGTGTAGCACAAATCAACGCGCACCTGCCCGTGCACCACACCGACGCTGATTGCTGCGATGGGTGGCTTTAACGCCTCCGCCGGGGCCAGACCTTGCCGGATCAGGCGACGCAGGGCCAGCGCCACGGCGACGTACCCGCCGGTGATGGCGGCGGTGCGGGTTCCACCGTCCGCCTGGAGCACGTCGCAATCCACGATCAGCGTCCGCTCCCCCAGCAGGCCCAGGTCTACCCCGGCCCGCAGGGAGCGGCCGATGATGCGGCGGATTTCCTGTGTCCGCCCGCGCAGCCCCAACGTCTCGCGGCGGGTGCGGGTGTGGGTGGAACGGGGGAGCAGCGCGTACTCTGCGGTCAGCCAGCCGCCCCCGCTGCCCATCATCCAGCCCGGCACCTGATCTTCGACGGTGACGTTGCACAGGACGTGGGTGCGGCCCATTTGGATCAGCACCGAGCCTTCGGGGTACTCGATATAGTTGGAGATGAATTTGACGGGACGAATCTCGTCGTCCTGGCGGCCATCGGGGCGGAGCGAGTGGTCAGTCATAGGATTTATGCTCTCTTCTCTTGCAAGTGTGCTACGAAATCGGCGTGTTCTCGTGCTTCCAGCCCGCGCTGCAACGTAGCCAGCATCGTCGCCGGATCGCCGCTCCAAAAGGCGTTCACGTCCAGCCAGAGACCGGGAAAGATTTTGCTGTGTATTATGCCCTGCTCGTCCGGCGGCAGTGTCTCGTAGCCCTCGTCACGCAGGATGAACCAGTCAATGCGCCGCTCGTACATCGGTGGCCCTTTGAGGTAGCCATCTGGGGCGAGGTGTGATTTCCCGCTGCACGCCGGTTCGAGCCGCCTGAAAGACCTTGTGAGGTCTGTTGCTCCTTGCGGATGTTACCTGCGGCGGCGACGCTGGTTTGCCAGCAGGATGCCGGCTGCTCCCAACGGCAGCGCGGCAGCGCCGGAGCAGAACCCGCCCCCGCTTTCCCCCTCTGGCTCTCCACCGGGTTCCTCGGTTGGGCTTTCGAGCGGAGCGGTAGTTGGCAGCGCGGTCGGCTCTGGTTGCTGGGGTTGCCCTCCGCCGGTGAGCGCAACGTCGTCCACCCACAGCATGCCTTCCCCAGCGCCGATGCTGAATCCGTACCCCGTTATCCGCGTCAGGTCGAGGTCGTCCATCTCGTCATCTTCCGCCCACTCTGCTTTTTCCAGGTCATCCCACGGAAAGGTGAGTTGCACCCACCCGTCGTCGCTCTCCGGAGTGGTCTCGAACTCGATCTCGAAGGGGGTTGGATTGTCGGCGTCGCCGGAGAACAGCATCAGCGTGTACCACTCCCCCTGTCCACTGGAATGGATCCAGAAGGAGAGGCCATCACTGCCACTCCAATCCTGGGGTGGGTCGAACGGGTGGTTGCAATCTCCCCAGCCGTCGTCCGTGATGGTATAGTTTATGCGGAGCGACTGCTCCCCGCCGTGTGCTATCCCGTCATCCAACTCGTACCCGGTAGTGGAGCCTTCCTCGGCGCTGGTTTCCCAGTACGTGGCGGATTCAAAGTCGTCGATCATCCCTGTTGCCGGGGATGGGGCGATTGGGATTGCCGGTGCTGTAGGCTTTGCGCCGGGTGACGGTGGCTCGGCGGGGGTGACGGGGGTGGGGCGGAGCGGCGTCCCGCTTTCGTAGCTATGGATGACCTGGTCAATGAAATCCACAAAGAGCGGGCCGATGGTACGGTTGGCCTGTTCGTTGGGGTGGGCGTCGTGCTCGTCCCCCCGGTATTCGGGCCGCAAAAAGTTGTCGCTGCCTGCCAGGTGGCCGAAAAAGTCAAAGGTAAAGAGATTGGGGTGTCCGGCCAGGAATTCGTCGGAGGAGAGCCAGTTGGCGAGATCTCGCGCCCGTGCTCCTTCCTGGGGATCGCTCTCTGCCGGCACCTGGGGTGGCTGTGTGACGACGATGAATATCTTGCCCGGGTACTGGTCTACCCGGTCGCGGATGGAGAGATAGTATCCCTTGTACTCGCTCAACTGTTCGTCGTCCTCGATGTTGCTGGTGGGGAAGCAGGATTTGAAGGCGATGACGTCGTACTGCATCAGATAGCTAAAAGTGTTATCGGGCGGGTCGTGGAGCGGTTGGGCAAATATCTCGGCCATGCCGTCGGGGTCGGTGTTGTCGCCGGGCACGTCGAAATTGGTGCCGCTGTAAGAGCCGTCGGCCAGCCGTAGCCCCTCGTCGTTGTAGCCGTGGTCGTAGAACTCGTATCCCAGTACGGTGAATCCCTCCCGCACGCCGCCCTCGTTGATCAGGTTTTCGCCGCAAGAGTGGTGCAAAAAGATGATCCGGGTGGCTTCCAGCGTGATCGAGTTCGCCGCCAGGAGGAGCGGGAGCAGGGCGAGCAGGACGCAGGTGGCGACAAGTTTGTTCAGTATATTGTGATGCAAGTGTTTCATTTTGTACCTCCTCGTAAACAGGTTTGCCGGGAAGCGGTATTTTGTTTGAACAAAGCCAGCAGTGCCGAGTATACCATCACGGGCGGCAAAGTACAAATTTGGGATGGGCGCGGTATCCGGGAATTGAGCGGCCCGCTGGTCTCTGCGCATTTGACGACCTGCCCCTGTTGGGGATATAATTGCTTTGGCGTACACTACAGCGAATTTGGAAAGGAACGAATCGTAGCACAGCGATTTATCCTTGATTGCGGACAAATTGGCTCCTGCAACCACGGCGGCGGGGAGAATTCGTTCTTTTCCTCAT
>CAYNVC010000261.1:0-4579 GCA_964400615.1 uncultured Anaerolineales bacterium
CGAGTGGGATCGTTTCCTGTTTGTGCTGCATCTCGCCGACTTCGATAGTCGGGATGTTGATTTCAATGGTAGGAATCGGTGGCGGCGATATGCTGCACGCGATTTGCCCGCCGAACAGCAAGAGAACTGCCAATATGAGCATGAACTTTTTCATTTGTATCTCTCCTCGTAGGGCAACTTGCCAGGTCGCAATTTACCAAAGCCCCGTAGGGCAGGTTGCCAACTTGCCAGGTCGCAATTTACCAAATTGCGCTACGCCTCGTAGGGCAAGTTGCCAACTTGCCGGGTCGCAATTTACCAAATTGCGCTACGCCCCGTTGTAATTAGTGCACTGCGCGTGCGCGGCGCACCGCGCCTATCCACAGACAATTCAACGTCAACGCAGAGGTCAAACCACACAAGCACAACAAGACCACGGGGATGACGAATTCACTTGTCGTCACGAAAAAGGCGTGGCTGCCTGTGCCCCAAAGGGTCAGTAACTGGATGGCTGTTTGAGGCCCGCCGCTGGCGAGGGCCGGCAGAATGCCGGCCGCGTTCAACAAACCACCGGCGAGCGGGATCAGCGCGAGCGCGGCCAGCGCGATTGTTCCCAACGCCAGGGCCGCGCCTCCTACCAGCGTCCGGCGGGTCTGTGTACGCCGGTTCAGGCGGTTCATCACCTGCACGCGCACGCGGAGCGGGGCCTGCACCATCGGTGCGGACGAGAACAAGAGGTCGAGTTTCTGCATCGCGTCCCATTCGGCGCGGCAGAGATCGCACCCGGCCAGGTGTTCTTCCAGGAGGGTGGTCTCTTGCTCTCCCAGGCGGCCGTCCAGCCGCTCGGACATCATCTGGGTGGCTTGTTTACATTGCATAGCCGGGTTCTCCTTGTAACTTTTGCGCCAGGGTGCGCCGGGCGCGGTGGAGCCGGGATTTGACCGCGCTCACGGTCAGGTTCAACGTTTCGGCGATCTCTTCGTAAGAGCAATCGTACCAGTAGCGGAGCGTGATTGCTGCCCGGTCGGTGGGAGAGAGCGCCGCCAGCAGATGTTGTATCTGTTCTTGGTGTTCTTGTTGGGACACTGCTGCCTCTGGGCCGGGAGCGTCGCTTGCCAGGTGGATAGGGTTGGCGAATTCGTCCTCTAGCGACAACCAGTTGATCCGCCGCCGTCGTAACAGGTCGATACAATAGTGGGAGGCGATGGAGAATAGCCAGGAACGGAAAGGGCGCTGTGGGTCGTAGCTGTGCAATTTGGTATAGGCCCGGATAAATGCCTCCTGGGCAGCTTCCTCGGCTTCCCCGGCGTTGCCCAACATACGGTAGGCCAGGTTGTAGACGGGCGTCTGGTAAGCAACAACCAGGCGGCCAAATGCAACTTGATCGCCCTGACATGCCAAGCGAATCCACTTTGTTTCATCGTTCACGACAAGTATCGCTCCCACCCTCGCCTGAATATTTCAGGCAACTTCTATACGCAGTGTGGTCAGGCAGGGTTGCAGTCTATTTTCGCCGTCAGGGCCGGGTTTGTCAAGTCGCCGCGCCTCGGCCGGGGTGGAAATATGACACTGTTAAATCAGGCTACCTTGCACTTCTGTTTTCTGTCCAGGTGTGATAAAATAACGAGTGCAGAGTGGGAACAAACATCATTCGAGCTAAAGGAGAAACGCCTGATGAAAGTCCTATCCTACAATTCGGAACTCTGCGTCGGCTGCCACACCTGCGAAGAGGTCTGCTCCGAGACCTGGTTCAAGGTGGCCGACGTGGACAAGTCGAGCATCCGTATTCTCGAAGGGGGCAACGGCGCGGTCACTCTCGACGCCGTCTTTTGTAACCAGTGCGGCGAGTGCATCGCGGTCTGCCCCACCGAGGCCATCTACCGGGACAAGCGGGGCATCGTCCGGGTGCGGAAAAAGTTGTGCGTGGGTTGTCTTTCTTGCGTTGGCTTTTGCCCGCAAGAAGCAATGTTCTATCACCCCGATCAGACGGAACCGTTCAAGTGTGTCGTCTGCGGCAAGTGTGTTGAAGAGTGCCCGGCCGAGGCGCTATCTATAATTGATCAGGATTAAGGAGATAAAGCTATGTCCAAACAAACATCTCGCCGTGTGTTAGCCGAGTACACCTACACTCCTCCCCTCGTCGAGCGCGGCTACACCGGCCAGACGCTCTACGTCAACCTGTCCGATAACACCATCACCGCCAAACCGGTGACGGAAGAGATGAAGCAAAAGTTCACCGGTGGGCGGGGGTTCGATCTGTGGCTCCTGTGGCACGGGGTCGAGGACGGGACGAAATGGAACGATCCGGAGAACGAGATCGTCATCTCCTCCGGGCCGTGTGGCGGCATCACCCAGTACCCCGGCGCTGGCAAGTCGCTGGTCGCCTCCATCTCCCCTCTCACCGACGTGGTGATAGATTCCAACGTCGGCGGCCACTTTGGGCCGCTTCTCAAATTCGCCGGCTGGGATGCGTTCGAGCTACAGGGCAAGGCGGAAAAGGACGTCATCGTCGTGATTGATGGCCCCGCCGGGCGCGTCACAATCGAGGAAGCGGACGACGTGCCGGTGGACACTCACAAAGTGGGTCACTGGCTGATCGATCAGATGGCGGAGAAGGAGGAGGATCGTTACTATATGGCCGCCGTCTCTGCCGGGACCGGCTCCGAGCACACCCGCTGGGGCTGTCTCAACTTTTCGCTCTACGACCGCAAGCGCAAGGCGCAGCGGTTCAAGCAGGCCGGGCGGGGCGGCATCGGCACCGTCTTCCGCGATAAGCGCGTCAAGGCGCTGGTGGTCAACAGCGTGCCGGTCAAGGGGAACCTGAACCACCCCGCCGACCCGGCCCGCATTGCCCGCGCTGGCGTCAAACTGCACAAGGAAATCCACGATCACGACGACGAGCAATGCCGTATGCGCCACCGGGGCACTTCGTACCTGGTGCAGATCATGGACGATTACGACTTGCTGCCGGTGCACAACTATCGGTTTGGTTCCCATCCCAATACGCCCCAGATCAACGGCGACGTGTGGGAAGCGCGTTACACCCAGGGTATGCCGGATGGCTGCTGGTACGGCTGCACTCTGGCCTGCGCTCACGCCGTGGATGAATACGTCCTCAAGACCGGCCCTTACAAGGGAGAACGGGTCATCGTGGACGGCCCCGAGTACGAGACCGCCGCCGGGGTTGGGGCCAACTGCGGCATCTTTGACCCCGACGCCGTCCTGGAGATGAACTTTTACTGCGACACCTATGGCATAGACACCATCTCGTTCGGCACCGGCACAGCTTTTGTGATGGAGTGTTACGAGGCCGGCATCCTGGACAAGGACAAGACCGGTGGGCTGGAACTGAACTTTGGCAACGCCGACGCAGCAATCGAACTCTTGCACCAAATGGCGCGCGGCGAGGGGTTTGGCAAAATAGTCGGCCAGGGCGTGCGGCGGATGAAGAAATATTTTAGCGCGGAATATGGCGCCGACCTGGATTTCCTGAACGACATCGGCATGGAGGCCAAGGGGCTAGAGTATTCCGAGTACGTTTGCAAAGAGTCACTGGCCCAGCAGGGCGGGTTCGGCCTGACCAACAAGGGGCCGCAGCACGACGAAGCCTGGCTCATCTTTATGGATCAGGTGAGCAACCTGCTGCCGACTTTCGAGGACAAGGCGGAGGCGCTGCACTATTTCCCAATGTTCCGCACCTGGTTTGGCCTGTGCGGCTTTTGCAAACTCCCCTGGAACGATATCCAACCGCCCGACAACGCCGAGAGCGACGATCCGGCCAAGATACCGGAGCACGTCCAGAATTACGTGGATATTTTCTCCGGAGTCACCGGGCGGGAGATTGACAAAGAGGATTTGATCGAAATGTCCGAGCGGGTCTATAATTTCCAGCGCGTGTTCAACATCCGCCTGGGCCACGGCCTGCGAGACCACGACGACATCCCCTACCGCTCGATGGGGCCGGTGACGGTGGAGGAATACGAATCGCGGGCGGAGCGGTACGACAAACAGTTGCAAGAAATTCTCGGCCTGGATACGGCGGGGATGAGCACCGGGGAGAAAATGGCCGCGCTGCGCGAGTACCGGGAGGAGCAGTACGAAAAGCTCAAGGATGCCGTCTACGAGCGGCGGGGCTGGACGCGGAACGCGGTTCCCAAAGTCGAGACACTGCAAAAACTGGGGATTGACTATCCCGACGTGGTGGCCGTGGTGGAGAAACACCTGGATCACTGAGGTTTCGCGTGGGGCAGAATGGTCGAGAAACCGGGTTTTTCCGAAAAACCCGGTTTCTTTTCCCTAATCCCAATGGAGGGGGCAGTGGTGAGTCAGAGCCAGCGGGCGCTTGCCCGGTTCGAGGAACAGAAAATCGCAGTGCGCGAAACTCTGGCGGGCTATTCCAGGGCTGCCGTTTTCATAGAACGGGAGCGGATACAGCGTCTGGCTCAGATGACGCCGGAAAAGGCCCGCCTCATTTACGATGACCTCTGCCGTTTTTGGGGCGCTCGATCATACGACCGTAACCTGGAGCGGTTGGAACAATGGCGGCTGGAAACGTTGCTCGCTGTGCGGGCGGCAATGGCCCGCCTGGCGCACGCTAGAG
>CAYNVC010000262.1:0-4573 GCA_964400615.1 uncultured Anaerolineales bacterium
TTCCTTCATGTGGTCACCGATCAGGATCGAGTACAGCTCACCCGCCAATGGCACGATCAGCCCCAGCAGCAGGAAGCCAATCAGGAATCCGGCGTTGCCGAGCAGATACTTTAATCCCTGCCAGGCTCCGGCCGGGCAGCAGGCGGCGGTGTTGAAAAAGGCCACCAGGACGATGAGCTCGGCGACGATCAGCGCGGCGTCCGCCCGCTCCAGGGCCTCGATCAGCGGCTCCTGGCTGCGGCGCAGCGTCCACAGGGCCAGCATCAGATAGGCGCAGCCGGTGGAAAAGGCGGAAAAGGTAAAGAGCACCGGCAGGCCAGCCGTGTGCCAAAAGGCAATCGCCGGCACGGCCGAGATGAGGAAGCCGGTATAGACCGTCACGCCAAAGCCCGTCAACACGCTGATTATGCCGGCCAGGCGCTGCCAGCGATCCAGAAAGGAGAGACGCGGCGCGACGCGGTTCACCAGCGGCCAATCCTTGATGTACGGGATCACATAGACAATGCTGCTGACCATCAACCCGCTGATGACCAGGATGCCCCAAAAGATCCAGGAACGGGGATTCATGAAAAAGTAGATCGCCTTGAGCGGCTGCAAGAGATCGGCCATCAACATAACAGTACCCACGGCCAGGAAGACAAAGGTGGAAAGGGCCGCAAATATGCCCAGCCGGCGGCGGTGTTGGACGAATATGTCCACCCCGATGCCGATAGCTCCCACGGCTCCGCCCAGCCCACCCAGGAAGAGGTAGGTGGCGATCATCCAGCCCCACGTATCTTGTTGTACGTAATTCACCATTGTTCTCTCCTCCTAGCGAATGTAGAAAACTTTGGGGCGTGGCCCCTGAGGCCCTATCGGCTGGGCCTGACCCGAAGAGACCAGTTTGTAGACCTCTGAACCGGGTTCGTCCAGGTCGCCAAAGATGCGGGCGTGGGCGGGACAGGTTTCCACGCAGGCCGGTTCCCGTCCTTCTTCCACGCGATGGATGCAAAAGGTGCACTTGTCCACGTGCGGGACGCGGTGCTCGGCCTCTTCACCATAGATCTCTCTGGCTTCTTTGACCATGTCCTTTTCGTAGCGGTAGCGTGCGCCAAAGGGGCAGGCGACGATGCAATAGCCACAGCCCATGCACTTGTCCTGGTCCACCAGGACGATGCCATCCTCGGTTCTGTGGCTGGCTCCCGTGGGGCAGACCTGCACACAGGGCGGATTCTCGCAGTGCATACACAGGCGGGGCAGTAACACGCGCCCCACGTCCGGGAAAACGCCGAACGGAATGTCCTCCACGTGGGTGCGGAACAGTCCATCCCAATAAGGGGTTTGATTTTCTTCGCTGCAAGCGGCCACACAGGCGTTACATCCCATGCAGGTTCGCAGATCGATCACCATTCCATAACGAGCCATGTTTCATTCCTCCTCGATTATGCCTTGCGCACCCGGACGGTGAACTGGCTAGCCATTGCGCCCCCAGCCGAGTTTTCTATCAGGTGGGGCACAAGTTTGTTCCACGCCGCGCCCACGCCGGCAGCCGTCTTCATCTGCTCGTTCTCGTGACCAAAGTTGGAAGGGAAGAAGAGGGTGTCGGGCCGGATCCACTCGGTGAGAAAGACCGGGGCCTCTACCTCCTGTCCGGAGAGGGTGTTCTGCAAGGAAATTTTATCGCCATCGGCAAGCCCCAGTGCTTCCGCCCGCCGGGGGTTCATCCAGACGTGGAAATAGACCTCTTCCTTTTGCTTGCTCAGAGCCATCAGCAGATCGTTGTCCGCCGTCGAAGTGTGGGTCATTGTGGCTACCTTGCCGTAGATGACGTAGAACTCGTCGTCGGACAGGGCGTCGCCTGGTTCCATCCCCGCGCCAAAGACCGTGGGCACGTAGGCTACCAGGGGGTCAAGCCCCGGCTGGTACTGGCCGCTGCGCTGTTGAAAATCTGCAAAGAGCAGCGAGTAAAGCTCGATCCGCCCGGAGGGAGTCGGGGCCGGGTACTTGAACGGGATACCCGCCTCTTCCATCAGCTCCTCCCGGCTGTGAGCCAGCAGAGCGCCCCCGGCCAGCGACTTGGACATATCTTCTGCCGACATGCCCAGCCCAGGCGCGTGTTTGGCGACCGCCAGGTGTTGCAGCGCCTCGGCGACCGATTGGCCGTTCTGGCGATAGTCGTTGATGGTTTGGAGCATAGCGTCCGGGTCGGCGTGCATCATCTTGGCCATGATCTGGACGTATTTTTCATATATGCCCATGCCCTGGGCCATGTCGAAAAAGATGTCCAGGACGTGTTTGCCATCCACCACCGGCGCGACCGGCGAGCGGGTGACAAAGGCCAGGTCGGGCGATTCGGCGTCCATCAGCACGCCCGGCTTTTCCAGATAGGTCAGGTCGGGCAGGATGACGTCGGCGTAGGCGGCGGTGTCGCTGGGGAGCACGTCCACGTCCACGATCAATTTGACGTTCTCGTTGCTCAACATTTCTTGCCACATTTCGGCGCTGTAGAAACTGCGCATGGGGTTGATCGCCGCCATCAGCATACCCTTGATCTGGTAAGGCTGGCCGTCGTAAGTCAGGTCGCCGGACACTGCCTCCGGCAGGCCCAGGTCGGCAAAGAGGGGGAAGGGCACGGCGGGCTGTTCCTCCGCCTTGCGCTGTTCGTTCCAGGCCGCCGCCACGCTGGGGTATCCATGGGCCCACTTTTCCGGGTTGCCGGTCAGGTCTATCAGGAACATTGGTTTTTTGATGCCCGGCAGTCCCGGCGGCTGCTCGCCGTTCCACAGCGCCTCCCAAAAGGCGGCGATGGTCTCGCGCTGGCCGCCGTTAAAGACCCAGCCGCCGGCCCGATCAATGCCGCCCACCAGGGCCTGGATCATGGCGGCCACTTTCCAGGTCATGGGGGATGTGTCGTAGCGGGCGTCGTGCCAGCCAGAGTTGACAATCGCCGGGCGGGTGTGGGAGAATTTGTCCACCGCCCAGGTGACTTTATCCACGTCCACGTCGCAGATGGCGGCGGCCCACTCCGGTGTATAGTCGGCTACCTGCTCTTTGAGGTAGCTAAAGACGGTCTTGACCTTTTTGCCGTTCCACTCGGCCTCGGCTTCGAGCGCCGGGAAGACGAGTGCGCCGTCCACGCTCTGGTCGTTGCGGTTGCTCACGCCCGGCACGGCTGCGACCTCGCCCCCGTCGCTCTGGTTCCAGACGTAAAACGCCTGCGGTGCGCCCGTTTGCTCGTCCACGTCCATGGCGAGTTTCAACGTGCCATCCTCTTCGTAGGCCAGGAAGGGAGCGTTGGTGTGCATCTTGAGGAAATCGGCGTCGTAGGTCTCGTCGGCGATGACCTGGCGCAGAATTGCCAGCAAGAACGCTTCATCTGTGCCCGGCTTGACCGGCAGCCAGACGGCAGCGTGGGAGGCGACCTCGGAGAAGCGGGGGTCTAGCGTGACGGAGGTGGCTTGTTCCAGCAGCCCTTTGGTGCAGGAGACAATCCGCCCCGTGGAGGCGTTGACGGACGAGTTGACGCGAAAGTTGACGCCGAATTTGGCGTTCTCGCAATCGGGGCCTAGCTCGGCGTGGGCGTTGAATGTGCCCGTGACGGAATCAATACCCAGCACCTGACCGTACATACAGCGCTGCACGGTGGACGAGATCAGGTTGGGGATTTGGGAAGCCAGGATGAACGGCAGCAGGTAGGGCGCGTATAGCGCACAGACCAGCCAGCCGCCCATGACTGCCATTTCGTAGGGCTGGATTTGGTGCTCTTGCATCTTTTGCAAGATATAGCCATACGCCTCTTCCCAGGTGGCGGCGCGAAAGTTCCACTCGCCCCGCTTGGAACCTTCGACGCGGATGAGGGGTTGTTTGATCCGGTCTGGGCTGTAGAGAAGGTGCAGACCGGATTGCCCACGGGCGCACAGGTGGCCCTGGTTGTAGGGATGGTTGGGGTCGCCCTCGATCTTGACGGCCCGCTCCTGGTTGCCCACTTTTTTCACCGCGACTTGAATGCCGCAAAAGTTGGGGCAGATGTTACAGACGTTAGGTCGCCACTCGACCTCGCCGGCCGTGGACTGGAGCAACGAAGAGGCCTCGGCCTCGCCTCGTCGGAAGCCGACGAAACGTAGGAATGTTAGACCCGCTCCGGCTGCCGCGCCGGCCTTGAGGAAATCACGGCGCGTGATAGTGACGCTCATTCTGTCCTCCTTATTCCAATAGGACTCTGGTTTCCCCAGGCAGGGGAAGACGACTCGAAACAATACCCAATAACTATACTTTAAGCACAGCTTTCCGTAAATAGAAAAAACCCCCCTCTGAGGGGGGAAAACTCCCCTTTCGTAGCGCAATTTGGCAAATTGCGCCACACCTGTAGGGCAAATTGCGCTACCCTGTAGAGCAAATTGCGCTACCCTGTAGGGCAAATTGCGCTACCCTGTAGGGCAAGTTGCCAACTTGCCAAACCGCAATTTGGCAAATTGCGCTACGTCCGTAGGGCAAGTTGGTAACTTGCCAAACCGCAATTTGGCAAATTGCGCCACACCTGTAGGGCAAGTTGCCAACTTGCCAGGCCGCAATGCGGCAAATTGCGCCACGCCCG
>CAYNVC010000263.1:0-4541 GCA_964400615.1 uncultured Anaerolineales bacterium
TGGGCAGTGGCGGGACGATGGCCTCGGCCGGAAATGTCTCGTTGCGGGCCACGTTGGGCCAGCCGGTGGTGGGGGTCGTCTCCGGTGGAGGGATCAGGCTGGGGCAGGGCTTTTGGCACGGCGGCACGGTGGAGCGGCGCATCTACCTGCCGCTAGTGCTGAGGGGCTATCCCTAGCGGAGTCTCACACAACTGATCTCGGGTTTCCACTACGGACGAAAGAGGAACAGCCCCAGCACCTCCTCGGCGTAGCAGGTCACTGAGGGCGCGGGCCAGAGCGGGCCACGCCGCCACGTTCCCTTCCTGGAGGGCGGCGATAAGAGCAGAGATGGGAGCATATCCGCCGTAGGGTAGTGATTGAGTTGATGGGTTGGAGTGGTTGAGAGAGACGGCTGGTCGAGCGAGACTAGGTGGAGTTGGTGAGGTGGTATTGGGAGCAGGCCGGGGCAGGTGGGGGAAACGAGAGTAGGTAGAGGGTGAAGGCGGTAGAGGTGGGCAGACCTGGCGGGCCTAACACCGGCTCACACCCAACGCAGCTGTCGTGGCGATTTGCAGAGTTGGTTGGGCTTGCGGCTGGTTTCCGGGCAGTGGGGCTTCGCTTGGGCCACCGCGCGGGTAAAGCCCGGCCGTTAGAGCAACACCATAAAACGAGGAGGTGAAAAGATGAACCACCAGAAAGCAAGCAGTGTGCTACTCGCTCTATGTGTCGTCCTCAGCGTGGCAGTGTTAAACGTCAGCGCCGGCCCGTTTGGGCCAGAGTCGTCGGTCGGCACAGAATCAATGCCGGGACGAGAAATAATATTGCTCTACGACAAAAACCAGGTTCCCCATCGCGTTCCAGCACCGGCGCAAGTGAGATCGGGCGTCTACGCCCAAACCGCCAACTTTGTCGTCAGATGGAACCCCGGTGGATGTCAAGGCAGTCTCAGCCCCTGGTCTGCAGAAGCCAAGAATGCGTTCCAATACGCCGTCAACATTTGGGCAACAACGCTCAGTTCGAGCCAGACAATCGTCGTAGACGCCTGCTGGAAATCGGACATGGGATCCAACGTCCTCGGCACAGCCCGGTCAACCTCGTACCACAGCGGCTTTGCCAACGCCCCACACACCGGTACGTGGTATCCGGTGGCACTGGCTAACGCCCTATCAAATAGTGACCTCAACGATAGCGACTCGCACGATTGGGACAAGGATGGAAATGACGCCGATTCCGAAATACTCGCCAACTTTAGCAGCACGTTCAACTGGTACTATGGCACCGACGGGAACACTCCCCCCAACAAGGTCGATTTTGCATCGGTCGTGTTACACGAACTCGGCCATGGCCTGGGATTCATCGGTTCGATGAACTATGACGATGGCACAGCGTCACCCGAGTGCAACGGCACAGCGGGCGTCGGTTGCTGGGGGTATGGTACGAGCTACCCATTCATCTACGACCGTTTCACCCAAGACAACAGTGGCACGGGCTTGATTGCTTATACCAACAATTCTACCGCACTGGGAGACGCTCTAACCAGCACGAACGTCTTTTTTCACGGCCCCAATGCCAATGCTGCAAACGGTGGTTCCCGGGTCGAGTTATATGCGCCCAGCAACTGGAAACCTGGTTCCAGTTACTCGCATCTCGACGAGAGCTTTAACGGAACCGAAAATGCGCTGATGACCTACTCGCTGGGATCCGGATCGTCGGAGCACAGCCCCGGCCCCGTTATGCTTGGTATGTTCAAGGATATGGGCTGGGAGATTGGAGAGGTAGACTTGCGTATAGCAAAGCGAGTGATAGAAAACGGACAGAATACCGCCCCTGGCGATCCGGTCACATTCACTCTCTCGATTGCGAACAGCGGCGCGGTTACTGCCAAACATGTGGTCGTCACCGACACGCTCCCAAGCGACATCCTGACGCCAACCTACGAATCTTCACTGACCATAACATCCACCGGCGTATCCAGTTACGTATGGAACCTGCCAGACCTGCCGGGCGGCGCGTCGGGGGTCATCACCATTTATGGCACGGTCAACTCTGCGCTGCCCGCTGACTTTGCCATCTGGAACACGGCTGTGATCGGCAGCGACGGCAACGACGCGGACTCGTCCAACAACACCAGCACAGCACTGGTCGGAGGGCACAAGGTATATTTGCCACTGGTGCTACGCTCATACGCAACACCTTGAATGTGAAAAGCTTAAAACAACTGACCTGCGCTCAAAAATTCGTGCTCATCACGAGCTTCCTGACCCTGACGCTGGGGCTGGGCAACCTGATCCGGGCAGTGGAAGCAGCCCGCTACGCCAATCTCTTGCCCAACCTGCCAATGGCTGTCCCCTGGGCCTACCTGATAACATTGGGTGGATTTTGGGGACTCGTGTTCCTGGCCTGCACCGGTGGGCTGGCGCTCTTTCGCCGTTGGGGGCGACTGCTCACCCTGGCGGCGGTGACGCTCTACCAGGCTCACGTCTGGATCAACCACCTCCTGTTCGAGAGCAACGACTATGCCCGCCAGACCAGCCTGCGCGACGCGCTGCTGACCCTGCTCCTGCTGGCCTGGACCTGGGTGGGACTGAACTGGAAGAGCGTGCGCAAGACGTTCAAACAATAACCCACCTGCCCCCCAGCGGCAAAAAGAAACCTGGTTGCTCTGGAACAACCAGGTCTCTTCGAAAACCCATCTAGCTTGCTGCTGTCATCATCTGCGACCTGTGGTATAATCCGCTCTACTTATGGAAGAAAATCAACCTTCACCCATCCCTCATCCGGCCTCCGGCGGGTTGATCCGCCTGCAAGCCCGTTTGACCAACCCGGTCGTCTTGGGGCCGGCGTGGGCCGTGCTGTGTGGCGTCACCGCCTCGGGCAATTTCGGCTGGCAGGGCCATGATTGGGTACGGCTGGCCCTGTTGATTCTGCTGGTGGATGGTGGATGGGGCACGCTGTGGGCGGCGCTGGGCAGTACCAACTGGGCCACGCCGCTGCGCCGCTGGCGCAACTATCACCTGGGCGACCCCGTTCCCCCCCTGCCCTACACGCTTCCCGGTTCGCCTGGCGACCATGCCTTCCGCTGGCTGGGGCAACTGCGCTCCTGGCAGCGGGACGTCCTCTGGCCCACCTGCGGCCCGGCGCTCTCCGCCATCGCCATCGCTCTACCGGTGACCGTTGTGCTGGCGGTGCTCCTGGGGCCAAAACTGCTGCTCCTCAGCCTGGCTGCCGTGGCGACGATTCAGTTGAGCCTGGCGTGGAACTGGGGTGACGCCGTCGTAGCCGTGATGCTCCCCTGGATGGCCGGACACGTTGCCTTTGGCCCACCCACGCCGGATTCCGCCGGATTGGCGCTGGTTTTCACCCTGGCCTGGGGAGCCAACCGGCGGGCCACGTCTCCGGGGGCGCGCTCCCTGGGAATAGCCGCGCAACTGGCAGCGCTGTTCCTGCTCGTCGCCCTGCACCACCCCCTGGCAGCAGGAGCAATTGCGCTGCTGCTGACCCCGCAATTGGCGCTGATCCCCTGGCTGCGGCGCGGGCAACCTGCCTCCTGGTACACACTGCATACCCGCCTCTGGCTGATGGCGGCGATGCTCGTCGCGGCCGGCGCTGTGTGAGCGATGGTCTGGATCGCACTGACCATACTCGTCGCCCTGCTGTTGGGACTGTTGCTCTACTGGCAACTGGTCATCGCCGAAGGCGCTTACCTGGGGCCGCGCGTCGTGATCCTGCTCTACGATTGGTCCGCCCACGTTTACGAGCGCATCAAACAATATGACGCAGGTGATGAACAATGGTTCCTGGGCCTGCCACTGGCCCGTGCGCTGGAACTGATCCCCGCCCCCCTGGTGCTCGACGTGGCGACCGGCACAGGTCGGTTGCCCCGCGCCCTGCTGCGCCAACCGGCTTTCGAAGGCCGCGTCATTGGACTGGACCTCTCCCGCCGCATGCTGCACCAGGCGGTGCGCCGGACAGCGCAATTCGCGGACAGGTTAACCTACATCTGGCAGGACGCCCGCAACCTCCCCTTTGACGATGATACCTTCGACGCCGTCACCTGCCTGGAAGCACTAGAGTTCACGCCCAACCCACGGGCGGTGCTGACGGAACTGGTGCGCGTCCTGCGGCCCGGCGGGGTATTGCTGGCGACCAACCGGGTCGGCGCCGACGCCAAATTTCTGCCCCGGCGGGCCTTTCCCCGCGCCGAATTCGGCCAGGTGCTGGGCGGATTTCCCCTCGAAGACATCAAAGTACGCCCCTGGCAAATGGACTATGACCTGGCCTGGGCGGTCAAGACCGGCAAGCCACGCGGCGGCGGCATTCGCCCCCTGCCCAATATCTTGCGCTGCCCGGCCTGCGGCGGGCAGTTGAGCCGCACAGCGGACGCATTCAACTGCTCAGATTGTGAGCACACATATCCGGTCGCCGCTGACGGTGTGGTTGAAATGGCGCAGCCAAAGATTGGCCGGAAGAACACGGATGCGCAGGATTCACGGATCGGTTGAGAGGCGATTCCGTCGTTGGGCATAGTTTTGCGGCGTTCCAGAACACGGATGCGCAGGATT
>CAYNVC010000264.1:0-4535 GCA_964400615.1 uncultured Anaerolineales bacterium
CTGCGCAATGCGGAGTACACCGTAGAAAAACTTGTTCGAGGCCATTGCCCAGGCGGTAGCCAGAGAACCCAGCACTGCCAGCGCTATGCCCGCAAACTCGAGGGCAGACGGCATTTGCGGCAGCCACCCCAGGCGCAGGTTCAAACCGGCCACGAGGCACGTACTTGCCGGCCCGAACAATGCCATGATGCCGGCGAGCACTCTATCCAGGTCGCGCGGCCCTTTGCTTTCGGCCCGCTCTCCCAGCAACGCCGGGTTGTTGACCATCAGAATGAGCGCGACGCCGATCTGGCTGGCGGCGACGATGGCGACGAATATCCACGCCATCCTCCAATCGAGGCGACCCGCCGGGACAAACAATGTCACTGCGTAGACCAGGGTCAAGATACCGATCTGTAAAAAGTATCTTGGGATTGCCCGGTTCACGCCGGACGTGGCGGATTCCCCCATCTATGCCATCCAGGGGTTGGCCCGCTTCTCCCGTCCTACCGTCGTGCTGGGGCCGTGACCGGGGTAGAGTACCGTCTCGTCCGGCAGCGCGAACAGCACGTCGCGGATCGAGTGCATCAGTGTGTCGAAACTGCCACCGGGCAGGTCGGTGCGCCCGATCCCCATTTGGAAGAGCACGTCCCCGTCAAAGGCCACGTTTTCCTCGGCCAGGTAAAAAGTCAGGCTGCCGGGGGAGTGACCGGGGGTGTGGAGCGCCTGCACGCGGAGCGTCCCTACCTGGAGCATTTGGCCCGGCTCCAGTTCCACGTCCGGCATTGGGCTGGCGCTCACCTGCACGCCGAACAGGTCGGCCCCACCCCGCGCTTGCAGCAGCGGCAGCTCGGCCGGGTGGAGCGCCAGGGGAGCGCCGGTGGCGGCGACGATCTCGGCGTTGGCCCCCATGTGGTCAAAGTGGCAGTGAGTGTTGAGGACGTAGCGGATGGTGAGACCCGAGTCCGCGATTGCCTTTAGGATGCGCGGTGGGTTGTCGCCGGGGTCAATCACAATTCCCTCGCCCGTCTCCTTGCAGCCGACGACGTAGCAATTGGTTTGCGTGATCCCGACATGGACGGTGTGGATTAACATGGTTGATGTTGGATTTGGGATTCTGTCATTGGTCATTGTCCATTGCCATCACCTGCCCTTGAACTCGGGTTTCCGTTTCTGGAAAAAGGCGGTCAACCCCTCGGCCGCGTCGTCGGTCTGGGCGATGAGTGAGAGCATCATGGCCTCCCAGTGGAGCGCGTCGCGGAACGTTCCGTGCAGGGCACGCTGCATCCCCAGCTTGATGGCGCCGATGGCGAGCGCCGGCCCGGCGGCCAGCCGCGCCGCCCACTCGTGGGCGGTGTCCATCAACTCCTCCGCCGGCACGGCCCGGTTAGCCAGCCCGATCTCGACCGCCTCCGGCCCATAGACGCGGTCGCCGAAAAAGGCCAGCTCCTTCGCCTTGCGCAGCCCCACCAGGCGGGGGGTGATAAAAGTGCTGCCCATATCGAGCACCATGCCGACGTTGACGTATCCCAGCGAGAGGTAAGCCGGTTCGGCGATCAGCACCAGATCGCAGACCAGGGCCAGGCTGCAACCGCCGCCCACCGCTGCCCCGTTGACCGCCGCCAGCCACGGTTTTTCCATCTCGGCGACGTCGGTCAGCAGGTCGTTCATGCGCATCAGCGCCGCCCGCACCCCCATCCCGCCGGAGGCGAGCGACTCTCCCGATCCGCCCAGCAGGTTGGCCCCGGAACAAAACCCCCGCCCGGCCCCGGTGAGCACGACCGCTCGTACATCCCGGTCGCCTGCTACCTCGTCCACCACCTCCCGCAGCCGGGTCAGCACGTCGTAACTGAGCGCGTTGAGCGTTGCGGGTTGGTTCAAAGTGACTGTGGCGACTCCCTCGGATTTTTCCAGCAAAACAAGTTCAGAACTCATCACATACTCCTTACGCTTGACGTTTGACGCCTGACGTTTCACGCATATATCTCCAACACGTCCCGCAGCATTGTCGCGGCCGAGGGAACCGGGTTGGGTTCGTTAATTATGGCGCTGATAGTGCCGTAAATATCGGTGTGGAAGACGATTCCCATTTGCTGGCGGCCCAACCGGCCCAGGGGGTGGTCGGGTGACAGTGGGACGGGGGCCACGGAGAGCGTATATCCCCCGTCTGGTTTCCGCTCCGCCCGGGCCAGGAGGCGGTAACGCTCCCCCCGCTCCTGCGCCGCGCGGAGCGCGTCCGGGTCGAGCTGCGTGACGCCGGTCAGCGCCACGTCCTCCATCTGGGCGGGGTAATCCAGGACGCTGTTGGACAGGATGACCAGTTTGGCGGCCCCGTCCCAGCCCTCCAGGTCCCAGGAGCCATCCCCTTCCAGCGCCCCGCTTTGGCGGCCCATCTCTAGCGCCTCTTCCCAGGAAAGGCCGTCGGCCAGCAGGTCAATTATGTAGCCGGTGCTCAGGTTGGGGACCGCCTCCAGGAGGTGAATCACCGCGCCGCGCATGTCGCGCCGGCCCAGGTTGAGCGCGGGCAGCCCTCCGGCCACGGAGCCATCGAAGCGCAATTGTACCCCGTGTTCCTCGGCCAGGCGGTGCAACTCGCGGTAGGCCAGCACCAGCGGCCCTTTGTTGGGCGTGACGACGTGCATGCCCCGCGTCAGCGCGGTGCGGATGCAGGTCAGCGCCGGTTCGGCTCCCTGTTTCAGGTTGACCGGCGAGGCCTCCAGCAGCAGATCCGCCTGGGCTGTGGCGACCAACTCGCTGCCCGGCCAGCCACGCCGGCCCACGGCGGGATAGTCGGCCACAGTTCCCCCGCCCAGCTTTATCTCCGCCACGGTGAGCGGGTTCAATCCATCCGGGTCATAGGCCGCGCCGCGACTGTCGGCGGCCCCGACCATACGCAGTGCCAGCCCGTAGCGGTTCCGCAGGAGTGGGTCTTTATCCGCCACAATCTGGCACAGGCGGCGGCCCAGGTTCCCCAGGCCCAAGAGTAAAAAGTTGATAGTATGCATAGTTGGTATCCGGGATATTATGTGGATCAGGGAAAGCCTGCCGGGTCAGCTTTGGTCAGCGTCCGGCCGGCATAGCAGAGTATAACGCATCTATAGAAAGTGGGCAAGTGGGGACGCGGGCATCCTGCCCGCATCCGTGGGGGCACATGCGGCCAGGATGGCCGCGATCCGCGGCTTTGCG
The DNA here is from genome assembly GCA_964400615.1 of uncultured Anaerolineales bacterium. Lineage (GTDB taxonomy): Bacteria > Chloroflexota > Anaerolineae > B4-G1 > B4-G1 > B4-G1. The sequence continues at coordinate 3,166 of CAYNVC010000264.1, forward strand.
CCGGATGGCGGGCCTGGCTGGGAACGCGGGCATCCTGCCCGCATCCGTGGGGCCAGGGACGAAGGCTCTCACAGGCGCGGTTTCAACCGCCGGGTGAGCAGTTACGTTCGGGGTGAGGAACCGGATTGCTCATTTCTGGGCGGCGGGGGTGGGCGGGGGGTTGAGCGCAACTTCGACCTCGTCCAACAGCTCGCTGATGGAGAAAGGCTTGGGGACAAAGCTGGCCGCGCCCAGGGCGATGAGCCGTTTGCGTTCCTGCTCCGCGTCAATCACGTGGGCCGAGACGGTGATGATGGGGATCGTCTGGGTCACGGTGTCGCGCTTCAGGTGGGTCAGGGCCTCGAACCCGTCCATCCCCGGCAGGCGCAGATCGAGCAGGATCAGGTCGGGCCGGTGGCGACGGGCCAGGGTCAGCGCTTCGTATCCGTCTGCGGCCACCAGCGGGTTGAAACCGACGCGGCGCATCGTCGCTGCGAGCAGTTTGACCGTTTCGGGGTCGTCGTCCACTATGAGCACCCGCCCTTGCCAGACCAGTGCTTTTTCAATGCTCTGCAACAATTCGTCCGCCTCGACCGGTTTGGTCAAATAATCCGCCACCCCCAGATCCCAGGCGGTTCCGTCGTCGGGGGTGACTGTGAGCGCGATCACGGGTATGTCGGCTGTGGCGGGTTCGTTTTTCAGAGCGCGGATCACGTCCAGCCCGCTCATGTCGGGGAGGATCAAGTCCAGAAGGATGAGGTCGGGTTGTTTCTCTTTGGCCCAGGAGACGACGGTCTTTCCCTGCCCCAGGGTAAAAGTCCGGTATCCTCCGCTTTCCAGTTGCTTTTTGACCAGGCTGGCGACGTCCGGCTCGTCGTCCACGGTCAGGATCAGGCGCATGCGGGAGGTCAACGGGGTGGGTGGCTTTTCGCTCTCTCCGGAGCGCATAGGGATGGGCAGGACAAACGTAAAGGTGCTGCCCTGGCCCGGTTTGCTCTCGACCCAGACTCGCCCGCCGTGCATCTCGATAAACATCTTGACGATGGAGAGGCCCAATCCCGTGCCCCGCTTTTCTTGAACCAGGGGATGGTCGGAACGGTAGAAACGCTCGAATATGTGGGCCATATCTTCCGCGTCAATGCCGATCCCTGTATCCCGGACGTCAACCCGCACTGCCCCTTCGACCGGGTAAACCCGCACGTCTATCTCTCCCCCCTTGGGGGTATAGCGGATGGCGTTGCCGATCAGGTTGACGAGCACCTGGTTGAGTCTGTTGGGGTCGCCCATAACGTCGGGCAGCCCACCCACCACTTTGTAGGTGAGCTTTTGCCCGTTTCGCTCGGCTTGATCCGAGAGCACGTTGACCACGTCGGCGACCACCTCGCCGATCT
>CAYNVC010000265.1:0-4519 GCA_964400615.1 uncultured Anaerolineales bacterium
ACGCCGCGTTTTTCCCCTCCTGGGCCGCGATCCGGGTGAACCGGGCGGACTCGAACGCGCTCTGAACCGCGCTGGTGGCGAGCGACCGGGCCGATGCTTGATTCTTGGGTAGCGCTGCCAGTCGTGCTAACAATCCCCGTTCGGCCAACCCGGCATACGCGCTGGTGTGCAACACGGCGCGGGAGGCCGGTTCTCCCCGCTCACGCAGTGTGCCCGTCACACTCTCTTCCGCTACGGCGGCAGCTTCCTCCTGCTCCTTGCCTCCCGCCTCTTGCCCCCTGCCTCCTGCCTCTTGCCCCCTGCCTCCTGCCTCCTGTTCCCCCCAGTGCCAGATCAGCCTGTGACCGGCCCTGGCGCTGTATCCCCATTCCTCCAGGGCATAACCCGCGCCGCTGGCTGCCAGGCAGACCGATTCGAGCAGCGATTCCTCCGGGTCGGAGAAGAGAGTGATCAAATGTCCGGCGGGGGTCAGCAGCGGGCCGGTCGCTTTCATAGCAGCACGCAGCACGCGCCAGTGCCAGTCCCAATCGAAACGGCGGCGGCTCAAAAAGGGGCGCAGTGCCCGCGCGGCAGGCGATTCCCACAGCCATCCCGCCCACAGCGCCGCCAGCGCCCAAAATGGGCCGTCGGGGCGGGGTGGGTTGATAAAGATGAGAGCGGCGCTCCCCGGCCTGATGACCCGGCGCACGTCGCGGGCCGCATGAGCGACCAGAGCATATCCCCCCGTCTCCCCGTTTACCAGCCCGGCGACCTCTGCGGCACGCGGCGCGGCGGGCTGCTCCTCCAAAGCCAGCAGGCGGGTGAATTCTCGTTCAAAATACAGCCACACGTTCCGTTCCAGATAGCGAGATGGAGGGTGCAGCCGGCGGGGGCGCGTCTGTTCCTCGCCGTAAGGATAGAGTTTGGAGCAGGCGTCGAAGCAATCGAGCAGCACACTGGTCAGAGCCGTTTGGGTCGTCCTGTCGCTCTCCAACCCCTCCAACCGCATGCTCAAGTCCATCAATGCGGAGAGGTTGCGCGGGGTATAAAGTCCGACCATCTCGGCCGCCCGCTCCCGCGCCGGGTGTCCGAGCGGAGCCACGCGGTCGAGCGCATAGTAATAAGCCAGACCACGGGGCTGGATGTGCCCGGCAGTTTGTAAATCCTGATCGTCCGGCTCTCCTTCCTGTACCGCGCCGCATCTGGCGCAGCGGACTGCTTTTCTAAAAATGATATTTTCGTCGCGCTCCCAGGCAAACCACTCGGCCTCGCCGGGAGCGCTGCAAGTGGGACAGGCGGAGCGGTAGAGGGAGGCCAGGTGATGACGTAGGGGGACGTCTCCTTTGGGGCTGTCGGCCAGATGGGTAAAAGCTGCGTTGAGCGCGTCTGGGTTGCGCCGGTCCAGCCCCAACCGCGTGGCGATCAGCAGCAGCGGGTTGACGCTCAAGCCCAGGGCACGCCGTCCGGCTGCGACCGCCTCCCGCATCACCGTTGGCCCCTGGCAAAACAAGTCCACCACCAGATCGCCTGGCGCGGTGAGCGCCCGCACGTATGCCCCCACCGCTCCGACCGGCTGGCTGGGCCGGTAACGGGCCAGCGGGGGGTGAGGTGGAGTGAGTTTGCCGGGGATGAACGTGAGTCGTCGAGCCTTGTTTTCCATCTGACGTTATTGTACAGCAAAAGAGAATGCGGGGCAAGAGGTGTTCCGCGCACTTGGCGCACGTTTGGACATGTGCTATAATCATCTCGTGCACTGGAGTAAAAAACACTAGCGAACAGGAGGGATTTTTTGCGGCGTAAAGGTGGAATAATCGTCTGGCTCGTCATAGCGTTGGCCGTCCCTGCCCTTTTCCTCACCTGGCAATACATTGGCTTCCGCGCAGCCGCCCGCACCTTGCCCAGCGGGATGACAATGGCCGGTCTGTCGGTCGCCGGGATGACGCGCGAGCAAGCACTCGACACTCTCAATGTAGCCTTTGCTGCTCCGGTGCAAGTCACGTACCAGGATCAACAATTATCCCTCCCGCCCGACAGTGTCGAACTGCGTTACGACGCTGCAAAGACAGAGGCTAATTTGGATCATGCACTCGCCGCTCGCAACGGCCTCGACGGCTTTATCTCCTATATCCTGCGCCGTCCACCTGAACCCGTGGACGTGTCCGTCGCGGTCACGTTCTCGGATGAACGGCTCGACGGGTTCCTGGCCCGCATTGCCATGCAGTACGACCATCCGCCGCAGGAACCGGTTCCGCTGCAAGCCAGTTTGACCTTTCGCGCCGGGCAACCGGGATACGAGTTGGACGTAGAGCAATCCCGTGACCGTCTCACCGCCGTTCTCCTCTCAGCCGTCGAACAGCAGGCAGATATGGTCGTGCGGACTGAGCCAGCGCCAGAGTTGGAAATAAGCGCATTAGAGCAACTCATCGAATCGCTTCTGGAGAGCCACCCCGGCCTGATACCCGGCGTCTTTGTCAAGGATTTGCAAACCGGCGCCGAAATCGAGATCAATTCCGAGGTGGCTTATGCCGGGTTGAGCGTGCTCAAGATAGCTATTTTGGAAGAGACCTACCGCGCCCTCGATGCTCCACCCGACCAGGAAGTATCAGAGTGGTTGAGCAATACTTTGAGCGTCGCCAGCAGCAATTTCCAGGCCGATTTGCTACTGCGCGATGTCATCGGCAACGGCGATGGCTACCAGGGCGTCGAAGCGTTGACCGGCTCGATGAATTACCTGGGGTTGCGGAACACGTTTATGGCGGCCCCCTACGACGAGGTAGGGGCGTTGACCATCGTCACTCCCGCCAATTCCCGCACCGACATTACCACCGAGCCGGACCCATATATGCAGACCACACCTTTGGATATTGGCCTGCTGTTGGAAATGATCTACCAGTGCAGCCACGGCGGCGGAGCGCTGATGGCCGCCTACCCCGGCGCTTTTACAGTAGACGAATGTACTCAGATGATCGAATGGCTGGGCAAAGATCGTATTGATAGCCTGATCGAGGCCGGGGTTCCGGTGGGGACGAGGGTGGCGCACAAGCACGGTTTCACCGGCGACACCCACGCCGACGCGGCCATCGTCTTTAGCCCAGGAGGGGATTTTGTGTTGGTCGTCTATCTCTACCGCCCCCAGTGGCTAGAGTGGGGGGAGAGCGCCCCTCTGGTCTCTGACATTGCTACCGCGACTTTTAATTACTTTAACCCCGCCCCGTAGCCAAATTGCGTGTTTGTCGATTTGGCTCTATAATTACTTGGGAGCGGTGCGTTCTTAAAAATATCCAGATCTCATCCGAGGCCGAGGAATGGAATCATTGGGAACTCGTGTCGCCAAAGTAGAACATTCCGGTGCTGACCAGGCGTCAGTGCCGGCGGGAGACTTGCGGACATCGGCTCTGCCCGGAGGAATGGGCACGCGCCAGATAGCCCGCAGGTCGCCAGAGCGCGTCGAGGGCCAACTTCCCGACGGTCACTTGCTCCAGGAGAGGTATCGTGTTTTGGGCATGCTGGCTGTCGGCGGCATGAGCGCGGTCTACAAAGCCCAGGATCTACGTTTCCCCAAAGTCACCCGCTTGTGCGTCGTCAAGGAAATGCTCAACACCGCCACCGATCCCCAGGTGCGGGCTATGATGGAACGCAATTTCGAGCGCGAGGCCAATATCCTGGCTACCCTCAGCCATCCCGGCGTCGTGCGGGTCTATGATTACTTTGGCGAGGGCGACCGTAACTATATCGTCATGGAGTATATAGACGGTAAAAACCTGGAGGACGTCCTGGCCGAGACGGAGGGATTTTTACCCGAGGGGCAGGTGGTGCAGTGGGCGATCCAGATTTGTGAAGTGCTGAGCTACCTGCACAGCCACGAGCCCCAACCGATCATCTTTCGGGATTTGAAACCCTCCAACATCATGCTCGATAGCCGGGGGGAGATTCGGCTGGTGGATTTTGGCATCGCCAAAGTCTTCCAGAGCGGGCAGCAGGGCACGATGATCGGCACCGAGGGGTACACGCCGCCGGAGCAGTATCGCGGCATCGCTGAACCGAGAGTGGATATCTATGCCCTGGGGGCTACGATGCACCACCTGTTGAGCAAACAGGATCCTCAGCTGGAACCACCTTTCTCTTTCCACGAGCGCCCCATCACCGACAAGAACCCTCTCGTCTCGCACGAGCTGGTCGAGATCATTGACCGCGCACTCAATTACGACATCAACAACCGCTACGGTTCGGCCGCAGAGATGCAGCGAGCGCTGATGAACCTGGGCTCGGCCCGTGGTATGGGAACGACCACCTTTGGCGCGACGGCCTTTATCAACAGTGACGTGTTGCCCATCTGGCGCTTTGCCTGCGAGGACGAAGTGCGCTCCACCCCGGCAGTGGAAGGGGGGACCGTTTACGTCGGCGTGTACGACAACAACCTGTACGCCATTGACGCCGAAAATGGCAAATTTCTGTGGAAGTACGCCACCGATGGAGGAATTGGCTCTTCCCCGTGCGTGGACGGGGGCCGGGTGTTCTTTGGCTCGGCGGACAAGTCGCT
>CAYNVC010000266.1:0-4516 GCA_964400615.1 uncultured Anaerolineales bacterium
ATTCGCGATTCGCGTGTCCTCATCCTGGGTCTGGCCCGTCAGGGGACGGCACTGGCGCGCTACCTGGTGCAGGCCGGGGCCGAGGTGACTGTCTCTGACCTGCGGGACCGGGCCGCGCTGGCCGACCAGATGGCGGAATTGGCGGGGCTGCCCATCCGTTACGTGTTGGGCAAGCACCCCCGCAGCCTCCTGGAACAGACCGATCTGCTGTGCCTCAGCGGCGGGGTTCCGGTGGAGGCCGAAATCGTCGTCGCGGCGCAGCGGCGTGGCATTCCATTGAGCAACGATGCCCAACTCTTCCTGGAGCGCTGTCCGGCCCCGGTCGTTGGTATCACCGGCTCGGCCGGCAAGACGACGACGACGGCGTTGGTGGGCGAGATGTGCCGCGCGGCAGGCTTGCGCACCTGGGTGGGGGGCAACATCGGCAACCCGCTCATCGCTGACCTGGACGGGATCGAACCCGACGACCGGGTGGTGATGGAGCTTTCCAGCTTCCAGCTAGAGATCATGACGGCCAGTCCGCACATCGCTGCCGTGCTCAACGTCACGCCCAACCACCTCGACCGGCACGGGACGATGGAGGTTTATATCGCCGCCAAGCGGAACATCGTGGCCCATCAAAATGGGGATGATTTCGCCCTCCTGGGTTACGACGACGCCAATGCCCGCGCCCTGGCGCTAGAGACCCCGGCGCACCTGCTCTGGTTCAGCGGCGGGGCCGAGGTGGACGAGGGGGCGTACCGGACGAACGGCGAGTTGACGTTGCGCCTGGCGGGCGAGGATCACGTGATCTGCCTGGCCTCCCAGGTGCGGTTGTTGGGCCGTCACAATCTGCTGAACGTGCTGGCGGCGAGCGCGTTGGCCGGGACGGCAGGTGTGCCGTTGGAAGCGATTCGGCAGGTCGCCGTGACTTTTACCGGCGTCGAGCACCGCCTCGAGCTGACGCGCGAGCTGAACGGCGTGCGCTGGTACGACGATTCCATCGCCACCGCCCCGGAGCGGTCGCTGGCGGCGCTGCGCTCGTTCGAGGAGCCGATCCTGTTGCTGGCCGGTGGGCGGGATAAAAAGCTGCCCTGGGACGAGTTTGCCCGCGAGACGGTCCAGAGAGTGCGCCATCTGGTCACATTCGGCGAGGCCGGGCCGATGATCGCGCGGGTGGTGGAGGAGCAGAGGGAACGAGGGGACGGTGAGACTTTGGAGGGGGTGACGCAGGTCGAAACGCTGGAAGAGGCGGTGGCGGCGGCGGCGCGGCTGGCCCGGCAGGGTGACGTGGTGCTTCTCTCCCCCGGCGGTACCAGTTTTGATGCCTTTCGAGACTTTGCCGCCCGTGGCGATAAATTCAAATCATTGGTCAAATCACTATAGCCGCACCTTACGCAACACGCAACACGCAACACGCACCTCACGGAGCAACTAATGACGACGAGAACAAAAACTAAACTGGGGCGCGGACACCTGGATTATACGTTGATACTGACCGTTGCCGGGCTGCTCATCCTGGGGTTGATGATGGTCTACAGTGCGACCTTTGACTGGTCGTACCAGAAATACGACAACAGTTTTTACATTGCCTCTCACCAATTTCTGTGGGTTGGCCTGGGCCTGATTGTGTTGGTGGCGGTTGCCGCCGTTCCATACGACCGGTGGCGGCAGTGGGCGGTGCCGATAATGGGCGCGGCGCTCCTTTTGCTGATTTTGGTGCTCCTGGTGGGTGACGAACGCTTTGGAGCACGGCGCTCTTTCTTAAACGGCTCGGTCCAGCCGGGAGAATTGGTCAAGCTGGTGATGGTGATCTACGTTGCGGCCTGGCTGGCCTCCAAAGGAGAGCAGATCCGCGACGTGACATACGGCCTGGTTCCATTTGCCGTGCTGATTGGTGGGATCGCCGGGCTGATCGTCATGCAGCCTGACCTGAGCACGGCGGTGTTGATCGTCTTGACCGCGCTGGCGATGTTTTTCTTCGCCGGGGCTGACACCTTTCAACTTTCGGTCGGTGGCATAATCGGCGGGATCACGTTCGTCGTGCTGATCAACAAACTGCCCCACGCCCGGCAGCGCATTGACGACTATATGTTGATCTGGCGCGACCCCCGCCTCGTGGGGTATCACATCCAGCAGGTCTTGATCGCGCTGGGCAGCGGCGGGATGTTCGGCGTGGGGTTGGGGCAGGGACAGCAAAAGATAGGCTACCTGCCGACCCCGCACACCGATTCCATCTTTGCGGTGCTGGGCGAAGAATTGGGCTTTGCCGGTTGCCTGCTGGTGCTCGGCCTGTTTGCGCTGTTGGCCTATCGGGGCTTCAAGATCGCCCGTGAGGCTCCCGACCCATTTGCCGCGCTCCTGGCGGCTGGAATCACCTGCTGGCTGGTTTTCCAGGCGTTGATCAACGTGGGGGTGATGACGGGCTTGATTCCCTTTACCGGGATCGCCTTGCCCTTCATCAGCGCCGGCGGTTCGGCGATGGTGGTCTCTCTGGCGGGGGTGGGGTTGCTGTTGAGCATTTCGCGGGGCAAGAGAATTGGGAATGGGAGTCGCCAGGGTGTTAATCTGGATCGCAGGTGGGGGAACGGGAGGGCACGTCTATCCCGGTCTCGCCGTACTGCAAGCGCTGGCCGCTGAGGGGGAGGACGGAGCTTTCCCGCGCGGCCGGGTTCCCGAACGCCTGGATGTTCTGTACGTTGGCGGGGTGGGGGGGGTGGAGGAGCAGCTGGCCGCCCGCGCCGGGGTGCGTTTTGCGCGAGTTCCGGCGGGGGGAGTGCATGGTCTGGCTCCCTGGCGGGTAGCGCAGAACCTGATAAAATTAGCCCGTGGGTCGTGGGCCGCGTACCGGTTGGGACGGCGGGAGCGCCCGGCGGCTTTGTTCGCCACAGGTGGGTATGCCAGTGTCCCGGTGGCGCTGGCCGCCTGGCTGCTGCGAGCGCCAATCTTGCTCTACCTGCCTGATATTGAACCGGGCCTGGCGGTACGTTTCATCGCCCGGCTGGCGGCGCGGGTGGCTGTCACTGTGGAGGACGCGCGGGTTCACTTCCCTTACGGGAAGGTCGTCGTGACCGGTTATCCGGTGCGGGCCGAGTTCCACGCGCTGGACCGGGCCGGAGCGCGGGCCGAGTTGGGGCTGGCCCCGGAAGAGCCGGTGCTTTTGGTGATGGGTGGCAGCCGGGGAGCGCACACCATCAACGTGGCGTTGAGTGGGGAACTGGAGCAAATATTGGAGTTGACTCAGGTGGTACACGTGAGCGGACAATTGGACTGGCCCTGGGTGGAGGAGCGGCGCGACGCGCTTTCCCCTGCATTGCAGGCGCGTTATCACCCCTTCCCTTACCTGCACGAGATGGGAATGGCGCTGGCCGCCGCCGACCTGGCGCTCTGCCGGGCGGGAGCTTCGGCGTTGGGGGAGCTGCCATTTTTTGGTCTGCCGGCGATTTTGGTTCCTTATCCCCACGCCTGGCGCTACCAGCGGGTCAACGCCGGGTGGCTGGCGGCGCGGGGAGCAGCGGTACACCTGGCAGACGAGCGGCTTTCCGCCGACCTGCTCCCCACGGTGCGCCGTCTTTTGAGCGACAAAACGGCGCTGGGAGAAATGTCCGAGCGGATGAGAGCGCTGTCCCGCCCCAACGCGGCGGCGCGATTGGCTGAGGAATTGAGTGATTTGGCGAGGAGGTGGGCAACATGATGCCATTGAGCACAGTTTTATGGGGTTTCGTTTTGATTTTTGGCCTGATGGGAGCCTTGCGCGGCTGGGCCAAAGAGATATTGGTCTTGTTCAGTATCATCGTGGCACTCTCAATGCGCTTGATCTTTAGCCAATATGTTCCATTTATCAAGGACATTCTCGCCCGGCCTCCCATCGAGCAGTTTTATATTTACACTGCCCTGGTCGTCTTTATGGCAATCGCCGGCTACGCTGGCCCGGTTGTCTCCGCCAGGTTGGCCGGGAAGGCGGCGCGTGAAAAATTGCAGGATATATTGCTGGGTTTCGTCGTCGGAGCTTTTAACGGCTACATGATCGTGGGCACGATCTGGTATTTTTTGCATCTCGCCGGATATGGCCTCTGGAACATCCAGGCCCCTGCCCCGGATTCGGCCTCGTACCTGGTGGCTACCAAATATCTGCCGTTGGTGTGGCTGACCGATCCGTTGCTCCTGACGTCATTTGTGCTCTCGGCTGTCTTTTTGGTGATCGTATTGGTTTAGATGAGAGATTTTTCCGGCAAACACGTTCATCTGATAGGTGTCGGCGGGGCCGGGCTTTCGGCCATTGCCCGCGTGCTGATGGAACAGGGTGTGGAGGTCTCTGGCTCCGACCTGTTGCTCTCACCGGTTGCCCAAGCGCTGGCCCGCGATGGTGCGCGTGTCTTTGCCGGACATCGGGCGGAGAACGTTGCCGGGGCTGACCTGGTCGTCGTTTCCTCGGCGGTACCCTCGAACAACGTCGAACTCGGGGCGGCGCAGGCTGCCGGTATCCCGGTGCTCAAGCGGCCTGAAATCCTCGGCCAGATGATGGACGGCCAACTGG
>CAYNVC010000267.1:0-4464 GCA_964400615.1 uncultured Anaerolineales bacterium
AATGGGGCTGTTCCTGGTGGAGCGCATTTACGCCCGAGACTTTCCGGCTATCCAGGGGACAGTCGTCCTCATCGCCCTATTCGTCGCCACGGTCAGCCTGATCGTGGACATCATTTACGCCCGCATTGATCCACGGGTACGGTATTGATGGAGTTATAATCATATGGCACAAGTCGCTGAAATTCAACCTGGCCTGCTGGCCCGCTTCCTCCGGGGCCGCAAGTGGTACGGAACCGAGTGGTACATGACGGTAACTGGCGGCATCATCGTCATATTCATCGTCACGTTGACCGCGCTCACGTTCCTCACCCCCAAACTGGCTCCTTATGACCCCGAAACAAAGAGCGGCGACCCGTTCGCCGCACCAACCACGGAGCATATATTCGGCACCGACCAACTGGGGCGCGACATCCTTAGTCGCATCATCTATGGCGCACAGATCGTGCTCCAGGTCGCGCTCCTCTCGGCCACAATGTCGTTCGTCGTGGGCGTGCCGCTGGGACTCGTGTCCGGCTTCCTGGGCGGCAAGTTGGATCGCACCCTTTCACTGATCATGGACAGCATCTACGCCTTTCCCGGTCTGATCCTGGCAATCGCACTGGCAGCACTGCTGGGCGCAGGCGTATTGAACATGTCCCTCGCCATCGCCACCATCTACGTCCCCACGTTCTTCCGCCTGGTGCGCGGCCAGGTGCTCTCGATCAAAGAGGAAATGTACGTAGAAGCAGCACGTAGCCTGGGGGCACGGGGCCGGACGATCCTGTGGCGCTACATCTTTCCCAACGTCATCCCCTCCATCGTGGTAGTCTTTTCCCTGAACATCGCCGATGCCATCCTCACCGAAGCAGGGCTGGCCTTCGTCGGCCTGGGAGTGGACCCCTCCAAACCAGATTGGGGGTACGATATCTACCGTGGCCGTTCAGAACTGGTCGGCGGGCGCTGGTGGCCCGTCACCTTCCCCGGCCTGGCAATCGCGTTAGTGGCGCTGGGCTTTAGCATGTTTGGTGAAGGACTGAGCGAAATTCTAAACCCGAGGTTGACCGAAGTATGAACGAATCAGTATTGCAGATACGTAATCTAAGCGTAGATTATCCCACCCGAGTTGGTGTCGTGCGGGGAGTTGATAACGTCAGCCTGGACGTACATCGGGGCGAGGTGTTGGGTTTGGTAGGCGAATCGGGCTGTGGCAAATCCACTCTGGGCGCGGCGATAATGCGCCTGCTCCGTCCACCAGGAAAAATCGTCGGCGGAGAAATCCTCTTCAACGGCCAAGACCTGATGAAACTGGATGATGAGTCCATGCGCCGTCTACGTGGTGCGCACATCTCGATGATTTTCCAAGACCCGATGACCTGCCTGAACCCCCTGCAGCGCATCAGCGACCACGTCGTGGAGACTATCCAAACACATCACCCTGAGATAAAAGAGGAACAAGCACGGAAGCAGGCAGCGGAATTGATCGATCGCCTGGGCATCCGGGCCGAGCGAATAGACGATTACCCGCACCAGTTGAGCGGCGGTATGCGCCAACGGGTGATGATCGGGCTGGCACTGGCGCTGAACGCCGACTTGATCATCGCCGACGAACCAACGACCTCACTAGACGTGATAGTCGAAGCTCAATTCCTCGACCAACTCAAAGAACTAGCCAAGCAATTCAACCTGACCATCATCCTCATCACCCACAACATCGGCGTGGTGGCCGAGCTGGCAGACAGAGTAGCGGTGATGTATGCCGGCAAGTTGATGGAGCTGGCCGACGTCTTTCCGCTCTTTGACGATCCGCTTCATCCCTACACCAGGGGGCTGTTGAACTCGGTGCCAAACATCAAGTTGGTAGAAGACAACCTGGAGATAATGAGCGGGTCGCCGCCAGACCTGATCGATCCGCCATCCGGCTGCCGGTTCCATCCTCGCTGCCCCCTGGCGATGGAGAGATGCAAAACCGAAGAACCACCCTTAAAACAAGTGCAGCCCGGTCGGTGGACCGCCTGTTGGTTGCATGAAAAGTAGATAAGGATGCGAATAAACAATGCCTGATACATCTGATAACCTGATCCAAGTCCGGGGCCTGAAAAAATGGTTCCCGGTGCAAAAAGGTTTCATCGAACGCCTGGTGACCCGCCAGCGGCAGTTCGTCCACGCCGTGGATGGGGTGGACTTTAATATCCGTCGGGGCGAGGTCTTTGGACTGGCAGGGGAAAGCGGCAGCGGTAAAACGACGACCGGTCGGCTCATCCTGCGCCTGGTGGAGCCTACAGAGGGAAGCGTCTTGTTTGACGGCGTTGATATGTCCACGCTGAGCAACGAAGAGATACGCCGCATGCGCCAACGGATGCAGGTCATCTTCCAGGACCCATTCGCCTCAATGAACCCTCGTATGAAAACCGGCGATGCCATCGGCCACAGCCTCGAGATCTTTGGCGTAGCCAGGGGGGAAGAAAAACGCCGCCGGGTGTTGGAGATGATGGAACACGTAGAGTTGACTCCTGCCCGCGTCCTTTACGACAAATTCCCTCACCAACTGAGCGGCGGGCAACGCCAACGGGTCGTCATCGCGCGGGCGCTGATGCTGCACCCGTCCTTCATCGTCGCCGACGAGCCTATCGCTATGGCCGACGTCTCGTTGCGGGCGATGCTGCTCGAGCTGATGGTGCGTCTAAAAGAAGAGTTCAACCTGACCTATCTGTTCATCACCCACGATCTGGCAACTGCCAAATACATCTGCGACCGGATCGCCATCATGTACCTGGGACTGATCTGTGAGATGGGCACGCTAGAACAAGTCTACCGCAACCCACAGCACCCGTACACACAGGCCCTTTTGGCAGCCGTGCCCGTACCCGACCCTCACGCCCGGCGCACAGCTCCCCTGCCCAAGGGTGAGATTCCCAGCCCCATCAACCCGCCCTCCGGCTGCCGCTTCCACCCCCGCTGCCCGCTTGCGGAGGAGATTTGCTCCCGCCAAGTTCCTCCCCTCCGCCCAATCCCGGGCGACGAGGGACACATGGTAGCGTGCCACATGGTGGGATAAAATTTTGTAATCACCAAAACATGGCAATTTCGATACCCCGAAAAAACTTGGGGGTGCAGGAGAGCAGTTCGCCTCCCGCACCCCCTATTTCTTATCTACACGGACAATGACCGGCCAAAATTTCTTGCAAGAAATGAAACAAAAGAGTATAATGAAACCAGTGGAGCACAAACCCATCCCACAATTTGCAAGGAACGGTCACAAAAATGGACAGAGCCGAAGCAGGTGGAATAACAATGGGGCCATACTATGGAATGACAGCCGAGATGTACAAGGCAGTGGTGGCCCTGGTGGACGACCGTATGCAGACAATTCGGGTCGTGCGCCAGGACTATGACCAGTCGGCAGCGGCCCATAGCAGGCTCGAGTCGCGCATGGATCGGGTGGAAAGTGCCCTGGAACAACTGGCCCAGGCCCAGGCCCGCACCGAGAAACGAGTAGAAGAACTGGCTAAAGCTCAGGCCCGCACCGAAAAGCGTCTGGATCGCCTGGAAGCCACCATCCAAAAGCTGATCGAGGCCCAGGCCCGCACCGAAAAGCGTGTGGAAGAATTGGCACAGGCCCAGGCCCGCACGTAAAGGAGAGTGGAAGAATTGGCACAGGCACAAACCCGTACCGAGAAACGGCTCGACGATTTGATACAGGTCGTGAACGGAATACAAGACACCTTGGGGGCTGTCAAGGGGCGCCAACTGGAACTCACCTACAAGGAGCGAGTCGGCACTTATTTTGGCCCCCTCCTGAAACGGGTGCGCGTCGTCTCCCCCATCGAGATCGAGGATGACCTGGAAACTCATCTCACCGAGAAAGAGTTCAAAGACCTGTTGCTACTCGACTTGCTGGTCACAGGGAAACCACGCCACGTCCAGGACGCCCCCCAGGTGTGGCTGGCGGTCGAGATCTCGGGAGTGATCGACCGGCACGACGTGGAACGGGCGCAGCGCCGGGCCGAACTCTTGAGCAAAGCCGGATACCTGGCCCTGCCGGCGGTGGCAGGAGAAAACGCCACCGAGGGAGCTGAAGCAATGGCCCAGGCAGAAAAGGTGCTGATGGTCCGAGATGGCTGGACATCACTCTGGGACCAGGTGCTCGCCCGAGTGCTGCCGTCAACCGACTGAGCTGGATAACGCAAAAGAAACGGCCCGGTGGAAAAGTATCTCCACCGGGCCGCTGTCGTTTTACCCTCTACTCACTCTACTCGCGCCAGGCGCGGATGCGCTTCCCCTCCACCTGAAAACGCCGCTTACCGCCGCCCGTGCCCTCCTCAGCGACGCGCAGCACGTCGGCGCGAGTGGCCCAGCGAAAGTTGGGCAGCCCGCGCAGAATCTCCATCACCTCCGCCATCCGCGCCCAACCCTCCTCGTCCAGGGCCAGCGCGAACCGCTCCGGCTGGTGGCGCAGGATCAGGGCCAGAAATTTGCTCAGTTTGA
>CAYNVC010000268.1:0-4444 GCA_964400615.1 uncultured Anaerolineales bacterium
CGTTTAGAATTCGCACAACCCTGAGCGTAGGGTTAACGTAGGGTTGGCGTAGGGTTGGCGTCAAGTCATACGCGGCGAGATGTGGTATCATATCCACAGAGTTAGGGGCAGTTTCTTTTCTCCTCCTTTTGGGTGAGGGCCGGGGTATGGCGTACTCCGGCCCTCTGTGCTTTGGGGGCCGGTTGCTCGAATCACGAGCGTCCGGCCTTTTTATCTGCCGCACACCAAACCCAGCCAGAGATTGATTCGTATGAACGACAGCAAAAAGCAAATCGTCCAGGCGGCGACGTTGGTGATGGCGCTCTTCGTCGTCAGCCGGCTGGTGGGACTGGCGCGGCAGGTGGTCATCGGCGCGTTGTTCGGCACCAGCGGCGACATGGACGCCTACCTGGCTGCGAACCGCATCTCGGACACGGTTTTCCTGATCGTCGCGGGCGGGGCGCTGGGATCCGCCTTTATCCCCACCTTTGCCGACCGCCTGGCAGGCCGAGACCAGATTGGGGCCTGGCGTCTGGCTTCGGCTGTCGCCAACCTGGCGCTGATCGTGCTGACCGTTGCAGCCGGGTTGACTGCGGCGGCGGCCCCGTTTCTGGTGCGGACGGTCATCGCTCATGGATTCACCCTTCCCCAACAGACTCTCACGGTCAGCCTGCTGCGCCTGATGTTGATCTCCCCGATCATCTTTGGAGTGAGCGGTATCGTGATGGGGGCGCTGAACGCCCAGCAGCACTTTTTACTCCCCGCGCTGGCTCCTGTGGTCTACAACCTCTCCATCATCGGCGGCGCGTTGCTGCTAGGGCCGAGGATGGGAGTACGCGGGATGGCGGTCGGGGTGGTGATTGGGGCAGCACTGCACCTGCTGATCCAGTTGCCGGGGCTGCTGCACTACGGAGCGCGGTACACGCCCACCCTGGGGCTGGCCGACCCCGGCGTGCGCGAGGTGGGACGGTTGATGGCCCCTCGAATGCTGGGAACCGCCATCACACAACTGAACTTTATCGTCAACAACAGCCTGGCGTCCGAGCTGGGCACGGGGGCGGTTTCGGCCATCAACTATGCCTGGCTGTTGATGTTGCTGCCGCAAGGGGTCTTTGCCCAGGCCGTGGGGACGGCCGCCTTCCCCACGTTTGCCGCCCAGGCAGCGCGAGGCGAGCGAGCCGAGATGCGGAGCACGCTGGCGGCGACGCTGCGGGCCGTCCTTTTCCTTTGTCTCCCGGCCACGGTGGGATTGTTATTGCTGGGCCGTCCGCTGGTGAGATTACTATTCGAGCGGGGGGCGTTCGCCGCTTCCTCGACCGAGGCGGTGGCGTGGGCGCTGGCCTTTTACGCCCTGGGACTACCGGGGCACGCCGGGTTAGAGATCGTCGCCCGCGCCTTTTACGCCCTGCACGATACGTTCACACCGGTGTGGGTAGGGGGGCTGGCGATGGCGCTCAACGTGGCATTGAGCCTGACCCTGCCGCGAGTATTTGCGTTGGCCGGATGGCCGCCCCACGCAGGGCTGGCGCTGGCTAACTCGGCCGCCACGCTGCTGGAGATGGCGGCGCTGCTGCTTTTGATACAGCGGCGAATGGGCGGGCTGGAGGGGCGAAGGATGGCGGCAGCCCTCGCCAGGAGCGGACTGGCGGCGCTGGTGATGGGAACGGCGCTGGTGGGATGGCAGGCGGCGCTGCCGGACGCGGGAACGCTGCTGATCGGCGGCGGCGGGGTCGTGCTGGGAACAGCGGTCTATGCAGCAATGGCGTTGCTGCTGCGGGCGGATGAACTGCGGATGGTCACCTATCTGCTGCGGCGGCGCACAAATTAGCGCCCGGCTATTCCCCCGCCAGGTAGGGCAAATTGCCAATTTGCCCCACGGTTGCCCGGCTATTCCTCCGCCTCGAAAGGAACCACCCCCTGCGGCGCAAGTTTCTGGACCTGTAACTCGGCCCGGTCGAGCTGCACGCCGCAGTGCGCGGCCAGAGCCTGACCGCGCTCAAAC
The DNA here is from genome assembly GCA_964400615.1 of uncultured Anaerolineales bacterium. GTDB lineage: Bacteria > Chloroflexota > Anaerolineae > B4-G1 > B4-G1 > B4-G1. The sequence goes on from CAYNVC010000268.1 coordinate 1,982, forward strand.
AGGGACAGGCTCTCATCCAACGTCAGCCCACCCGCCTCCAGCCTGCGGACAGTCTCCTCCAACTCGGCGAGCGCCTGCTCAAAAGTCAAATCTTGGATTTCTTCCATCGTCACATCACCCCAGCCTCGGTTTAGCCAGCACTTCTAACACCCGCAGGTCAAAGAAATTCTGCACATTGGCAGGAACGAGAACGACGGCAGTATCCGCCCCTTCAGCGGTGCCGGCGATGGAGATACACGGCTCTCCCACCCGCACCAGCCCGGCGTCGGCGGCCATCAGCGCGATCTCGATCACGACCTTGAGCCCCTCGCCAAAGACGCGCAGCGTCTGCGCCACGATCTCGTCCACCTGGTAGGTGCCCCACTTTTTACGCACAGCCCGGCCAACGCCACCAAAGGCGTGCTGACAGGTGAGTATCCTGGCCCCGGCTGCTTCGATGGCAGCACGGTTCTCCTCGCTCAGTTCCTGGGCATTGGGCTTGCCGAAACCGGTGACGTGGCTCACGACGACGACGTTGTACCCTCGAAATTGCCGCACCGCCTGTACCCCCGTCTCGCCCCGCGTGCTGGCGACCAGGATGGTGCTGATGTTCAACTCGCCGGCCCGCCGCCTGGCGATCTCTAACGTGCGAGCGGTGTTTCCCGGGCCTGGTTCTGCAAAGTAAACGGATTGAACTGTGATCTCGGACATCATACCTCCACACAAGTCAGGTTCGATAGCCATTCCCGCGTCGCCCGTGGCGAGCGCAGGCGCACGACGATCAAATGGGCGTGCGCGGACTGGTTCAACAAAGCGGGATATTCTCGTCGTCTCCTCCCAAAAGTCTCGAGTGCCCAGAGCAGGATGGATTCGCGGTCGAAAAACGCCCGGCGCAGCGACTCGCGGTTTCCACTCCACAACTCTTCCTGTGTCAGACTGCGCTGCAAGGTGCGGCGTACCAGTTGCCACATAATCACCAGCAGAGCGTAATCCAGCCAGACGACCGTATCGGCCCGGCCCCAAACGATGTCGCGCACCTTGCTGTAATTGCCGTCAACGACCCAGGCCGCGCCGCGCAACGCCCGCGTCACCCGCTCGCGGAAGAGTTCCAGTGGGGCCTCCCGCCAGTTCGACCCCCAGTAGAGCGCGTCCAATTCCACGTGCGGGATTTCCAGACGATGGGCGATCTGGGCAGCGGTGGTCGTCTTGCCGGAGCCGCTTACGCCGATCACCGAGATGCGTCGTCCGCACCTCATTTCATCTCGGCCTCGAATTCCCCATCGGCGACGCGGACGGTGAGCAGGTCCCCCGCCGTGACCTGTTCCACCGAACGCACGATTGCTCCCGTCTCCCGGCGGCGCACGATGGCGTATCCCCGTTCGAGCGTTCCCTGGGGACTAAAGCCCACCAGTTTTCCCGCCAGCCCACTCGACCGCTCGCGGCGCAGGGCCAACTCGTGGCGCATCGCGGCCTCGGCGCGGGCCAGCAGATCGTCCGTGCGCTGGCGGGCCTGGGCCAGTTGGGCGGCGGGGGAGAGGCGCTCGATCATCCGCGCCTGTTCGGCCAGGTTCCGGCGGCGGCTCTCGATCCCTCCCGCCAGCGCCGTCGTCAGGGCCGCCGCGAGCCGCGCCACGCGGGCGTGCAGCTCGGCGCGGTCTGGAACGACGAGTTCGGCGGCGGCGGAGGGGGTAGGAGCACGCAGGTCGGCGGCGAAATCGGCCAGCGAGAAATCGGTCTCGTGCCCCACGCCGCAGACCACAGGCAGGCGGGAACCGGCGACGGCGCGGGCCACCTGCTCGGCGTTGAAAGGCCACAAATCTTCCAGGCTGCCGCCTCCACGGGCGACGATGATCACGTCCACGTCGTCCCGTTCGTTGAGCGCCGCCAGCGCGGCCACGATCTGCGGTGGGGCCGCGTCTCCCTGCACCTGCGTGGGTGAAAGCAACACCTCGGCCAGCGGGTAGCGGCGACCGAGGACGTTGAGAATGTCGCGCAGCGCGGCGGCGGTGGGAGAAGTGACGATGCCAATGCAGCGGGGAAACGGCGGCAGCGGTCGCTTGCGCCCCGGGGCAAACAACCCCTCGGCTTCCAGTCGCTCCCTGAGCCGCTCGAACTCGAGGTAGAGGTTGCCCACGCCGGCCGGCTGGATTTTGTCCACGTACAACTGGTATCGCCCGCCGGCCTCGTAGACCCCCACCCGACCGTGGGCCAGCACAAGGTCGCCGCCGCCGGGGAGATAACGCTGCCGGGCAGCGACACTGCGCCACATCACGCAACCGATCTGTGCACCGGAATCCTTGAGCGTAAAGTAACAATGACCGGAGGAAGCGCGGCTAAAGTTAGAGACCTCCCCCTCGATCCACAGATCGTCCAGTTCCGGTTCGCTCTCGATGAGGCTGCGGATGTGGCCGGTGAGTTGACTGACTGTATACGGCTCGGAGCGAGCCGGTTGGCCGAAAAGCTCGAGCTGCTCGAACATAACAG
>CAYNVC010000269.1:0-4434 GCA_964400615.1 uncultured Anaerolineales bacterium
TACCTGCTCCTGCACTGGCTCCTGGCTTTCCCTGTCTGGGATCGTTACCTGCTGCCGTTGCTGCCCGTCCTGGCCCTGCTCCTGGCCCGCATCCTCACCCTCCCCATTCGCCATCCGCCATTCGCCATCCGCCATTCGCCATTCGCCATCCGCCATCCGCCATTCGCTATTCGCCATTCGCTATTGGTCATTCTTCTACTCCTTCCCGCCTGGAACGCCGCCCACAGCCGCTACCCCGTCGGCGGCGACCACGGCGCTTACGATGGCATTGACCGGGTCGCTGCTTTTCTGCGCCGGATGCCGGAGGGCGCGGTGCTCTACCAGCATTGGCTGGGCTGGCAGTACGAGTATTACCTGTTCGGCGGGCCGGTCTACCTGGCCTACTGGCCGACCCCGGCCTGGCTGGCGCGGGACGTGCAGGCTTTCGGCGCAAAAGAACCGCGCTACGTCACCTTCCCTTCCTGGGAATCTCCGGCGCGGCTGGAGCAGGCGCTATCCGGCGTGGGGTACGGGCTGGAACCGGCATTGACCACCACCCGCCGCGACGGGACGCGCTCCTTTACCCTTTACCACATCACGAGGATAGACGATGAGTGATAGATCACACTACCCCCTCCGCGACATCCTGGCCGTTCTCTCGCTCTGGGCGTTGATCGCCGCCTTTTTCTGGCGCATTGCGCTGGCGGGGCAGGTGCTGGCGGATGGTGACATCCTGACCTACTTTTACCCCTACTGGGCCGAGGCCGCGCGGGCGCTGCACGCGGCCCGGCTGCCGCTCTGGAACCAGTACCTCTTTATGGGCGTCCCCTTCCTGGCAAACAGCCAGGTGGGATTCTTTTACCCGCTCAACTGGCCGCTGTGGCTGCTCCTGCCCGCCCACCGTGCCGTGCACCTGACCATCCTGCTGCACCTCTGCCTGGCTGCGCTGAACGGCTACCTCTGGGGCCGGGTCTCACTGCGCCAGGGCCGGCTGGGGGCGTGGACGGTCGGCGCGGTCTGGGCGCTGGGCGGATACCTGGGTGCACAGGTGGAACACGTCAACCAGTTGCAGGGGCTGGCCTGGCTGCCGTTGATGCTGTTACTGTGGGATAGGATAAGGAGGCAGGAGGGCAAGAGGCAAGGGAGCAGGCGGGCGGCGGCCGGTTTGAGCCTGGTGATAGGGCTGGTGCTCCTGGCCGGGCATACCCAGACCGCCTTTATCTCGCTGGTTGGGCTGGCGGCGTATGGACTGGGGCCGGCGGCCTGGCGTGCGACGCGGGAACGGGAATGGCGTCCCCTGGCGCGGCGCGTCCTGCTCCTGACGGGCGTGGCCGGTTTGGGGGTCGCGCTGGCGGCGATACAACTGGTTCCCACCTGGGAACTGGCCCGCCTCTCGGTGCGGGCGGGAGGACTGCCGTTCAACGAACGGGTTTCGTTCTCCCTCGCGCCGTTCTACCTGGCCCGCGCCCTGCTGCCCGTCCTGGCCGAGACAATCCCACCCGCCCACATGGAGCACGTCGCCTACGTCGGCATCGCCGGACTGGCCCTCGCCGCAGTTGCAATCCGCAATCCGCGATCCGCAGCACGCAACCCGCAACCCGTCATCCTCCTTCTCGCCCTGGGCCTGTTCCTCTCGCTTGGCTTTTACAACCCGCTCTACCTGCTCCTGGCCCGCTATGTGCCCGGATTTGCCCATTTCCGCGTCCCGGCCCGCTGGCTGACCCTCTACGTGGTGGGCGCGGCGGCGCTGGCGGGCTGGGGAGCGGATGGGTTGTGGAACAATCGCGTCCGCCTGAGTGGACGGGCGCTCCTGATTTTTGCGCTGGCGCTGGCGCTGCTGGCGGGCTGGGCGGTGGAGGGGGTGCGCCTGGGAGAGGGGGGAAGCGTGGGCTGGCCGACCGTCGCAGGCTGGGCGCTGGGGAGTGTCCTGGCGCTGGGCACGCTTGCCCTGAGCCGCCGCGCCCCGCGCCGGGCGGCGGCGGGCCTGCTGGCGCTGCTGATCGTGGAACTGTGCGCGGCGGGCCGCTCGCTCCCCTATGGCCGCGCCACCGCGCCCCAGGCGTTCACCAGCCTGCGCCCGGCCATCGCTCACCTGCTCGCCGCAGACGGGACCCCGCCATCTCGCTTCATCAGCATGTCCGACATCACCTTCGACCCCGGCGACCTGCCCGCAATCGAGACCATCTACGGGCCGCAGCTCTCTGACCGCGCACTCTACGATTACATCATCGCCGCCAAGCACAAAGAGGTGCTCAGCCCCGACCTGCCGCTGGCGTTCGGCATCCCCGCCGTAGATGGCTACGACGGCGGCCTGCTCCCCCTGGCCCGCTACGTCACGCTGCAACGGCTGTTCCTGCCGGAGGACAGTGTCTCGCTGGATGGCCGGCTGCGCGAGAACCTGACCACCATCCCCGCCGGCCGCTGGCTCGACCTGTTCGACGCGCGGTACGTCATCACGGATAAACTCCACGACGCCTGGCTGGATGACGTGTTCTACGATCTCCAGTTCGGGGCGCAACTGGCGGGGGCAGAGTCGGCGGAGGTGGCGCACGTGCCCCAGTTCGAGGCGACCGCGCTGGGGTTGATCTCTTACCTGCGCGGCGGGGCGGCGCTGCCGGATGGCACAATCGTCGGGCGGGTCGAGATAGGCTTTGGAACCGGGCCGACGCGCACGTTCGAGTTGCGGGCCGGGGAGGAGGTGTTGCCGCTCCGGGGCGCGGAGGAGCCGCTGGGGAGCGAGTACGCCACCCGGCTGCGCTGGCCGGAGCCGGACTCGCCCACCTCCATCACCGTGCGGGCTGCCCTGCCGGGGGGGGAGTTGGTCGTGCGCGGGGTCAGCCTGATTGACGAGCGCACCGGCGGCTTCCAATCGCTGCTCATCTCCGACCGGGGCCATTTCCGCCTGGCCCACTCTGGCGACGTTAAAATCTACGAGAACCAGGACGTATTGGGGCGGGCCTTTTTCGTCGGGCGGGCCGTGCTGGCCGCAGACGACGAGCAAGCACTGGCCCTGATGCAGTCCCCGGCTTTTGATCCGGCGACGACGGTCGTACTGGACGGGGGAGCGCCTCCTTGCCAGGGAGATGCGCCTGGGGAGGGACAGGTGCGCCTGGTGAGCTATGCCCCGGAGCGGGTCGAGATCGAGGTGGAATCCACCGCACCGGGCTATCTCGTCCTGAGCGACAGTTGGTACCCCGGCTGGCGGGCGACGGTGAACGGCGCTCCGGCGCAGGTGCGCCGGGCCGACCTGCTCTTCCGGGCGGTCGCCGTGGGGCCGGGGCAACAGCGCGTGATCTTTACCTTCCGCCCGGTGAGCCTGTGGGCTGGCGCGGGCGTGAGTGTGGCCGGATTGCTGCTCATCGCTGGGTTGGCGTTGTCCAAAGGCGGGCGCGGTGATATAATGAACCAGACTGGCCCGCCGGACTGACGCTCGAAACCCGTTCTCCCGTCCTCCCCCGGCATAGTTGTGGGCATGTAGGCGTAGTTGGGAGCCAGCGAAGGTGGATTGGTTAGTTTGTGGCTCAAGCGGCATTGCATAGGATCTTTAGGGGGAAGGATGACTAGCATTAGAGATGTGGCAGAAGAAATCAACAGATTGGCCGTGCGGTTCAAAATGGGTGGCTTTCAGCAGGTAAGGAGAGGTATAAAAGGGAGACGGCCGAGTACGTACAAAATCTTTTCCAAGAGCAGTGTTTTTGAGAGGTATGCATTTCATTCGGGAGGACGAACTGAAATTCAGTATAACATTGGATATGGTAAATATGGAGAGTTGCGCTATGGTCTGGCTTTTTCGTTAGAGACCAGTCGGTCTTTGCCTGACACAAGTGTTTTTGAAGCCAAGGTAGAGCGATTCAACGAGTTTGTGACACGAAATCCGCGCAAGTTTTCCGATATGTGGCTGTGGTATTGCGAGGACGATGATAGTGAATATGAGCGAGTGCGGCCTATAGATTGGAGTTCAGTTCAGAAAGGGACTTTTATATTCATTGGCAAGTTTCTTGCCAATGAACTGGATCAGCTAACTGTTCAGGATTACGAGGAAATATTGGGGACTTTTGACGATCTGCTAGATGTGTACAGGTATGTTGAGGGTGATTCTACAATTAGTGACGAGTGGAGCGACATACAAAACTATGTTATGTACCACAATGCTGATGTTATGGGGATTTCTTGTCACGAGTTTGAAGAGGGTAGAAGCTTCAGGATTGTGACAAATAAATCTGTGGCGAACTTGTTAGGGGCAAAGGTGTGGCTTGTCAGTGGAGAAGGAAAGCCTAGAAAGTATTTCTTGTGCTATTGGTTTATAGTGGATGATGTTGGGCAAGCAGAGGAAGATTCTGGGTTCAAGTTTTATGCCCAAGGGACGGTGGGGGTGCTATTCCGTCCACCGATTTTGCTCAACCGAATTGCTTGGTTTGGAGATTTCCGCAAAAGCCAGCAGAATTTTAGTATGGG
>CAYNVC010000270.1:0-4434 GCA_964400615.1 uncultured Anaerolineales bacterium
CAGTTATCAATGACCAATGACCAATTGCCAATGACCAACGACCAAATTTCCCAATCCCCAATCCCCAGCCTGGTTTTCACGGGGACGATGGACTTTAGGCCCAACGTGGACGCGGTGCTGTGGTTCGCGCGGCAGGCGCTGCCGTTGGTGCAGGCAGAGGTGGGGAGCGTGCATTTCGTCGTCGTCGGGCAGCGACCACACCCCCGGCTGGACGAGTTGCGGGGGAATCCGGCAGTGACTTTGACCGGCTGGGTGGAGGACACGCGCCCCTACATCGCGCGGGCGGCTGTCTACGTCGCGCCGCTGCGGATGGGGGGCGGGACGCGGCTCAAACTGCTGGAAGCGATGGCAATGGGCAAACCGGTGGTCGCCACGCGGTTGGGGGCGGAGGGGTTCCCGGTGGTGGATGGGCGGGAGTTGCTGCTGGCGGACACGCCGGGCGATTTTGCCGCTGCGGTGGTCAGGCTGTTGCGTGCGCCAAAGCAAAGGGCCGCACTGGGCAGTGCGGCCCGCGCGTTCGTCGAGGAGCGGTACGATTGGCGCGTCATCGTGCCGCTGGTGGAAGCGGCCTACGTCAGGCCACGATAGGGAGCAGCAGGGCGGGTTGCTCCTGTTTCGTCTCGTTTGTCAGGCGGAGCATGATCTCCCCCTCCTCGGCATCCACCAATACCGTATTCCCCGCGCCAAATGCGCCCGCCAATACCCCATCGGAGAGAGCATCCTCGACCCGGTTCTGGATGACCCGCCGCAGCGGGCGAGCGCCGTACTCGTCGCTGTACCCTTCCTCCGCCAGCAGTGTCCTGGCCGCTTCCGTCACGTCCATCCCAATGTCGCTTTCCGCGAGCCGCGTGCGCACTTTTTCCAGTTCCAGGTTTACAATTTGGGCTATCTCTTCCTGGCTCAGGGCGTGGAAGACGACGACGCTATCCACCCGGTTGAGAAATTCGGGCCGGAAAGTCTTTTTCAGCTCTTCCAGCAGCCGCTTGCGCATCTCGTCATAGTCGCGCCCTGCGTCTGCGTCGCCGGGATTGGATATGGCAAAACCCATACTCGTCCGGCGCTTGATCATCTCGGCCCCGACGTTCGAGGTCATTATGAGGATGGTGTTGCGAAAATCCACCTTCCGCCCTCGTGCGTCCGTCAGAATCCCCTCCTCCATAATCTGGAGCAGCATGTTAAAGGTGTCGGGGTGAGCTTTTTCCACCTCGTCAAAGACGACGATGGAAAACGGATGGCGGCGCACGGTCTCGGTGAGCTGCCCGGCGTCGTCGTAGCCGACGTAACCGGGCGGTGCGCCGACCAATCGCGCCACGGTGTGCCGCTCCATAAATTCCGACATATCGAGCTGCAACAGCGCCTCCTCGCTACCAAACATAAATTCGGCCAGCGCCCTGGCTAACTCGGTCTTGCCCACGCCGGTGGGGCCGAGGAATATGAACGAGCCAATCGGCCGGCGCGGGTCTTTGATCCCGGCCCGCGCCCGGCGCACTGCCTTCGAGATCGCCGTGATGGCCTCATCCTGGCCCACGATGCGCTTGTGAAGCTCTTCTTCCATGTGGAGCAGACGCTCCGTCTCGTCACTGCGCAATTGGGTCAGCGGTATACCGGTCCACATCGAGACCACCTCCGCCACGTCGGCGACGCCGACGACGGGGGACTTGTTCTGCGCCAGGTCAGAGTTCCAGTCGGAGCGCAACGCCTCGATCTGCTCCTGCAAGTCAAACTCCTGATCCCGCAGCACGGCGGCGTCCTCGTACCGGTGTTCCTCAATCGCCGTGGCTTTGGAGGACTGGACTCCCCGCAGGGCAGCGAACAGTTCTTGCAGGTTCCTGGAATGGGGAGCCTTGTACATCCGCACGCGGGAGGCGGCCTCGTCTATCACGTCAATCGCCTTGTCCGGGAGAAAGCGATCCGAGATGTAACGGGCCGCGAGGTGAGCGGCGGCCTCCAACGCCTCGTCGCTGATGCGCAGTTGGTGATGCTGCTCGTAGGCGGGCCGGATGCCGTGCAGAATCTCGATTGTCTCCTCGACCGACGATTCCTCGACCGTGACCGGCTGGAAGCGCCGTTCCAGCGCCGCGTCCGATTCTATGTGTTTGCGATATTCCTCCAGAGTAGTCGCGCCGATGCACTGCAATTCGCCCCGCGCCAGCGCCGGTTTGAGAATATTGGCCGCGTCCACCGACGAGCCGGCCGACCCGGCCCCGACGAGCATGTGCACCTCGTCTATGAACAGGATATTGTTACTGTTTTTGAGTTCTTTGATGACCCGCTTGAGCCGCTCCTCGAACTGCCCCCGGTAGATCGTCCCGGCGACCAGGGAGCCGACGTCCAATTGGAGCACGCGCTTATCCAGCAGCGGTTCGGGAGTCTCGCCGGCGACGATGCGCTGCGCCAACCCCTCGACGATGGCGGTCTTGCCCACGCCCGGCTCACCGATGAGAGCGGGGTTGTTCTTTTTGCGCCGGGCCAAAATCTGGATCACCCGCTCGATCTCTCGCTCGCGGCCAATGACCGGATCCAGCTTGCTTTGTTGAGCCAGGGCGGTCAGATCGATGGATAGCTGATCCACCATCTGCGTGGAGGTCTTTTGTTTCCCGGCGAAAACCGGCTGGCGCTGCAACATCCGTTTGGTGGAACGGCGCACCTGCTCGCCGGTGATCCCCAGGTGGCCGAGCACCTCGACGGCAATGCCATCTCGTTGCTGCACCAGCCCCAGCAGAATGTGATGTGTATCTATCCGCGCATCGCCGCGCCGCCGGGCCTCTTCTTTTGCCAGTTCCAACACTTTTTTGGTTCTGGGCGTCAGCTCGAGGTGCGAATCGTCCGTAACTGTGTACCGTTGTTTGACATCGAGCCGCTCGATCAAATGCTTTACGTCGCCGGACTGCAATCCCAGTTCACGCAGGACGCGGCTGGCAATTCCCTGTTCCTCACGCATCAACCCCAGCAGGAGGTGTTCGGTCCCGATCTGCGGCTGATTGAGCCGCCTGGCCTCCTGTTGGGCAAATTTCAGCGCCCGTCTGGCCCCATCGGTAAAAAACCTGATTAAATTGTCCATAGTTTTTTCCTCCGGCAAGAGCGCGGGTTGGATGTGGAGCAAATTGACGATTCTCCGCTCCACCCTGGAGCATTTACCCCGCGTCCACGACCTCGGACAACGCGGCCGAAAAGGCACTCTCCGGTTCAGGCTGCTCGGCTTCCAACGCAGCTTTCCAATCCTGCCCCGCAAACTCTCCCTGAGCAGCCTGCTTGAGGCTCAAAGCCATGCGGTGGCGCTTGCCGTCCACGCCGATCACGCGCAAGGTGACGACCTGTCCCTGCCGTACCACTTCGCGCGGGCTGACTACGGGGCCATCGTCCAGTTCCGATACGTGAATCAGCCCTTCTATCGCCTCATCGCCGACGATGCTGGCAAAAGCTCCCCATTTGGCAAAGCGAGTGATGACCCCCTCGACCACCTGGCCCTCTTGATACCGCTCCTCGATAGAATCCCACGGGTCGGGCTGCAAGCGCTTGATGCTCAAGGCCACCCGCCCGTGTTCCCGGTCCACCCGCAACACATAGACCTGGAGATCCTGCCCCACCTCGACCACTTCGCGCGGGTGAGCCACTCTCTTCCAGGATAGCTCGGACAGGTGTACCAGGCCGTCCAGCCCGCCTATGTTGACGAAAGCACCAAAGTCTGCCAGATTTGTCACCCGCCCCTGGCGTATGTCCCCCTCGGTCAATTTGTCCAACAAACTCTCGCGCCGCTCGCGCATGGCGGCCCGCTCGGAGAGGATCAGCCGGTTGCGTTCCCGGTCAACCTCGATGACCTTGAGGCGCAGCGTCTCCCCGACCAGGTTGGCCCAACGCTCCCCGTTTCCGGCATCAGAGTAAACCCGGTTGGCAGCCCGCTGTGGGGATAGTTGCGAGCCGGGGACAAAGCCCCGCAGCTTGCCGACCTGCACTATCACGCCGCCCTTGTTGTAGCCGATGACCGGGTGCTCGAGCGTCTCTTGCGCTTCCAGGCTTTGCTGCGCCGTGAGCCAATCGCGCGCCACCCAGGCCCGTGAAAGGGAGAGGATGATGTTGCCATTATCATCCTCCGGGTTGACGATGTAGACCAACACTTGCTCGCCAACCTTGATAGAAGCGGCATCCTCCGGCGACATCATATCCAGGTCGCGCTCCGGCACCAGCCCTTCACATTTAGCACCAATGTCCACGATCACGTTGTTTTCGCCGACGTGTACAATGATGCCGGAGACAATTTGTCCCCGCTTCAGGTTTCGACAGGAGGGGTATTGATCGAGCATCTCTGCCATTGGGTTTGGCGCTTGCTCGTCCTCCTCAATGGGCCACATTTGTTCAGCAGGCATCTATTCTCTCCCGTGGGATTTGTTACAATTATAGGATGTTTGGCGATAAACCGCAAGCGGGACACGTGCC
>CAYNVC010000271.1:0-4406 GCA_964400615.1 uncultured Anaerolineales bacterium
GATGCCCGCGTTCCCCAAGCCCACCATCCGGCGCAAAAAAGTGACGGACACCCCAGATGACTCGTCGTGCAAGTCCGCCTTGCATTGCCTGCTGGTGCAATTCCTCTTGCGTAACTATACCTCGTTGGAGTGCTTCACGGATAGCCTGGCGTACCAGCGTTTCCGCCAGGCCGCTGTTAGCGACATCGGCCACCGTGCGCGCCACTGTCGTCACCGGTAAACCCATATAGTGAGTGGTCTCGTCGGGAGCAAGCCGGTTGGTGTGCAGGCGGAGACCTTTTCGTCTGTGGGAAGCGGTACGCGGAATGGTGACGTGAATAGCGCCTGGCAGTGCGTCCGACAGTTTGTACAACGACAGTGCACTCTCGTGAGAGATGACCGAACGAGAACCGGTCATCAGATGGGCAATAAAGAGTGTCTCGTGCGGTGAGGCAGGAAAATGTTTCAGACGGTAAACTCCTCGCACCACACGCAGGAATTTGCCGTTCTTGACGTTGTTGGAAAGCCGCTCCGCCGAAAAGCCCGCCGTCTTGGCTTGCCGGGTGGTAAAATATCCCGCCTGGCTTTCTGCAATTGTGTAAAGATGTTCGTAATCGGGTTTCCGTCTCATCGTGTGTGCATATCCTTAGCTTTAACCAAAGTTATTGCACACATTATACCCCGCCTGGGCAAATGTGTCCAAAATTGATCGTGCCAACACTCGCTATCTCGCCGCATTACTCGATCACGATCCAGCCGCACCGTAGCGTCTCAGTCACCGCTCTTTTATCCACCCCCATCCTGCGCGGTGGTCGCACTGACGATCACCCACTTGTGTCCCCCCTGGCCGCCGTCCGTCATCGCGGCCACGTACATACGATACCGCCCATCCGGCAGCAGCACGACTTTGGGGTCGTTGAGCGAGTAGACCTGGTATGCCGTGAAATCGCCGGGTTGCAGGAGCGGGCCGGGTTCCGGGGTGAACGTCACGCCGTCGTCTGTGACAAAGCTGTAGATATCTCCCTTTATCCCCTGCGGCGGCACCGGCCCCGGCCCCTGCCACATCGTGAACACGCGCACACGCCCATCGGGCAACACCAGGGCGTAGGGGTCGACGTAGCTGTTCTGCCCGCCGCCGGCATCGGCGTCGCCGAGCGGGTTGCCGTCCTGGAATGTAAAGTTCGCGCCATTGTCGCCGGGTGGGGAGCAGGCGCGCCGGACGTTGTTCACGCCGCCCATGTCCCCCACGTAGAGCAGCACCACGCCGCCGGCGCGAGTGACAAAGAGCGTGCGCACGCCCATCGTGCCGTTGTCGCTTTCGTCCAGGCGGTAGCGCTCTCCCTCTTCGCGCTCGAAATGCAGGCCGTCGGTCGAACGCTCGCTCAACAACGCCCCGGCTTCCGAGTTCCAGATATACTTGCGCCAGGTGCCGTCGGGCAGCAACAGTTTGCGCGGGTCGTTGCGCTGCGTCTCCTCGGATGGGCCGTCGAGAACCTGAAAGTCCAGCCCGTCTTCTGAGACGGCGAACATCTGCCGGGGGCCGTCGGAGCAGTAGAGGTAGAAGCGCCCGGTCTCTGTGACGCTCACTTCAGGCACCGAGCAACCTGTTACCCTGAAGCCGGGGTCTGGCGCGAAATCCAGGCCGCCGGAGGGCGTGGATGCCGGGGTCGTGGGGGTGGGGGTCGTCACTGGTGCGAGTGTGCAGGCCACCACAGGCAGGAACAGAAGCAGCGCTCCGGTTATGGTACGCAGAAATCTCATCTCTCATCCTCCTATCTGGCCGCAGGGCTGTTCGATACGGTGAGCAGCCGGTTGGCCCAAAAGCGCTGGCGGAACACTTGCTCGTGATCTCCCTCGGTCGTCTGGCTGAACTGAGTGTAGCACATCTCTACAAAAGACACCACCTCGATTGTGCTGGCGGCGAGTGCCACGGATTGTGGAAATAGACATCGTGCATTTCTCTTGTCCGAGGTGCTCTTCCGGCCAGCGGGATTTGGGCTTTTCTCGCCCCCGCCGCTTGGCGGGTGGGAAGTCGTTTGTTTGTGCAATGACCGTTGTCAGGTTATAATGCCAGGCAAGCTCAATCCTCTCGTGGAGAGTTCTATCTATGAATGCTGAACAATTGGCTATGGACGAGAAATACGCTGCGATCATACTCAATCGCATCCGTGTCAGTCAGGAGTACCGGCCTGCATTTGGTCAGGGCCGCAAGATTTCGTTTCAAGAGTTCCAGCATTTGTACGGCTCCGACCCATTCTATTCCTGGTTTGGCTTGAATGATCCATTGATATACGCAGCGCACAGTGCTGCCGGTGGTATCACGTCGGTCTACCGGCAGATTGGGATAGGTTGCGAAGAACTCTTCAGGCAGGTGCTGCGAGACTGCCTTGGGCTAGATGAAACACAAGCCAGGTGGTCTTACGAGATCACAGCGCTTGATGGTCACAAACGCAAACTGTCTTTGGATGGGCGTGCCGAACTTGCGGACATTGTATCCGAGTCAAAGCGTGCTGCTGTTGCCGGGTGGCTTGCTGAGGCAACTGACTATCTCCGGGTGGCGCCGGAGGTTGCTGGTGTGCTCAAAGGGGCCGTCTTTGAAGTTCGGCAAGGCTACAAGAGCAAAGACTCGAAAAGACAGAACGCCGATATGGCTAATGCAGCAACGGCTTACTCGCAGGGTTACTTGCCTGTATTACTCGTCCTCTCCACGCAGATAGATAGTGATATTGCCGAACGGTATGAGCATGCAAAGTGGTTGATTCTACGGGGGCATCTCGGAGGTTCTCCTATTCGTTCGACGTATGCCTTTATGAGCCAGGTGATCGGCTATGACCTGGCGGCCTTTTTCGACCGCAACTCGTCTCTGCTGAAACATACGATCACGCGAATTCTCCATGCCCTTCTGACGGTGGGTGACGACGGTGACTAAGCGACGCTCGGACCTGACGTTCAGATACAACCTCAAGCTCGGCAGACACGGGTGGCTCAGGCTGACACCGGCTTACTCGGTGAAAATGGTGCGCCAGATACTCGACAGCCATCCTGAGATTACTCACGTGCTCGACCCGTTCTCAGGGACAGGTACAACAGGGCTTGTTTGCGCTGAACGCGGTGTGCCGTGCACCATTATTGACATCAATCCGTTCCTGGTGTGGTTTGCCAGGGTCAAGACGGCGCACTATGCGCATGCCCATTTGCATCAGGCACGAGAGGGAGCAGTGCGCATTTCCCAGGCTGTGATGGACACCAGGCGAACGAACGATCTTTGGTTTCCACCGATTCATAACATCAACAGATGGTGGTCGGAAAGCAGACGCGTTTTGCTGTCCAAGATTCACCGTGAACTGAATCAACAGTTCCCCGGCGACTCACCAGCCAGAGACCTGTTGTTGATTGCTTTTTGTCATCTGGTGATTAGCTGGTCGAATGCGGCATTCAATCACCAATCTATGTCCTTCAAGGACGCTGGTAAGCAACTCGGTCTGTTCGACGAGACGCAGCAAATACTCGATCATTTTCGAGAGACTGTCCAGTGGGTGACATCGTCGGCTGAAGGTCCGCTTCAGGGGCATGTCAGGGTTGTTCAAGCGGACTCGCGTGGTGTCCCGTTGCCAGTGAACAGGCCCTACGATTGCGTCATCACATCGCCACCCTACCCGAATAGAATGAGCTATATTCGGGAACTCCGCCCCTATATGTACTGGCTGGGGTATCTAAAAGAAGCACGTGAGGCAGGCGAACTCGATTGGCAGGCCATAGGCGGAACGTGGGGCGTAGCGACGAGCAGGTTGCACAATTGGCATCCTGACGGGCATAAAATCCAGTTCCCCGGTTTTGAGGAGATGGTGGCCGGGATAGCGACCCGCAGCGTACTTCTTGCCAACTATGTGCACAAATATTTCATAGATATCTCGGTCCACATCGAGAGCCTCTACCCCACCTTGTCTCCCGGCGCTCAGGTATTCTACGTGGTGGGCAATTCAAAATTCTACGATACGCTTGTGTCTGTCGAGCTTATCTATGCCCATCTTTTGGAAATGCGCGGGTTTGTGGATACCAAAGTTGAGCCTGTGCGCAAGCGGAACTCGAAGAAAGAACTGTTCGAGTTCGTCGTTTCAGCCCGGGTTCCCTGAATCAGAAAATGCGCTATATCTCATAGGCCCGGTTCTGAATCCGCTCCCGAATCTCGTCAAACTCGTCGAGCGCGATCTCCCCCGCCGCCAGTCTGCGCCGATCTCTTCCCCGCGCATCACCTGAACCAGGTTTGACAGAACGGGCTGCGACTGGTAAAATAGGTTCAGTGTAGCTCCTTCGTCTGGTGGGCCGGGGTATTGGCCTCACGAGCCGAAAACGAGAGTGCGATTCTCCGTGGGGATCTGCTGTATGCGTTACCTCGCTTTGTTGTTGTAACCACTTGTTTCAAATGG
>CAYNVC010000272.1:0-4405 GCA_964400615.1 uncultured Anaerolineales bacterium
GAAAAACGCAGATAAATCCGTGCAAGTCAGCGTTCGCCCGCGTTCGTCTGCGTCCTGGCCCCGTGTTCATTGGGACGCAGACCAACGCGGAAAAACGCAGATAAATCCGTGCAAGTCAGCGTTCGCCCGCGTTCGTCTGCGTCCCAAGTAAGAAACCCGCCCTACGCGCTGGCGGAAGAGTACCACGGATTGCGGAAATACACGATGCTTGACCGCGAGCCGGGACAGAGCGCACCTTTCTCCAAAGACGTGGCTATCGTGTATTTCTCTTATCCGAGGTACTCGTCTGCGTTGGTCTGCGTCAGCAGGGTGCTAATATGCCCCCTCCCCCAAAAGCACCGTGGGAATAGTGCGCAGCAAAATCTTGAGATCGAGCCATAGAGACCAGTTTTCGATATAGTAAATATCGAGCAGTACCGTCTCGTCAAAACTGAGCATACTGCGGCCACTGACCTGCCACAGCCCGGTCATCCCCGGCCGTCCATCCAACCGCCGCTTGTGCCACACCTTGTACTGGCTGACCTCGGCGGGGATGGGAGGACGCGGCCCGACCAGGCTCATCTCCCCGCGCAACACATTCCACAACTGCGGCAACTCGTCGAGGCTGGTGCGGCGCAGAAAGCGCCCCACGCGGGTCAGGCGCGGGTCGTCGCGGATTTTGAAGAGCGGCCCATCGGCCTCGTTCAGATCGGATAACTGCTCCAACTCTGCCTCGGCCCCCTCGTGCATCGAACGGAACTTGAATATCTCGAACAACTTTCCCCCAGTTCCCACGCGGGTCTGGCGAAAGACGACCGGGCCAGGAGAATCGAGCCGGATAGCCAGGGCGATCAAACCAAGCAAGGGAGCGCCCAGTGACAATATCAACACCGCGCCCACCACGTCCATCGCCCGCTTGACCAACAACGCCCCCCGTCCAAACCCGACCTCCCGCACGCCTACCAGCGGTATCCCCCCCAGATCGTTCACGTCCACCTGACTGAGACTCATCTGGAAGAGGTCGGGCACAATGCGGGCGCTCACCCGCCTCCGCTCGCACTCGCGCACGATTGACATGATCTTGCGATGGTACATCCACGGCAGAGTGATGATCACCTCGTCCACCGCCTGCTCCTCGACCAGGCGCGGCAGGTTGCCCAGCGGCCCCAAAGCCTTGAAGCGGCCAATATCGGTCTGCCCTTTTTCGGGATTGTCGTCCACAAACCCGACGACCTGATAGCCCAGGGTGGGCTGGGCCACGATGGTGCGCATCACCGTGCGGCCCACCTCTCCGGCACCGGCAATGATGACGCGCGAAACCCCAATGCCACGCGCCCGCAGCCGCCCCAGGGTATAGTTCTGCGCCAGCCGCAAGAGCGAGAGCAGCGCCGCAGCGATGAAACCGGCCTCGGTGAGCAACAGGCGGGAATATTGGAGCGGGCGCAGGGCAAAAGTGAGCGCCATAATCACGACGACCGACTTGGCGGTGGCGTTGATGATGCGATGGACCTGGTCGAGCCAGGCGCAGCGATCCCACAGGTGGTAGACCCGGTCCATTTGGAACGCTGCCAGCATCAACAACGTGAACAAGAGGCTAAAAGGTATGTATGCTGACAAAGGATGGTGGTAACTGACATCTCGAAACCACTGCAAATCGTAGCGTACCCAATAAGCCAGCAACATACTGGCGTTGATCAACACAACGTCGGAGAGAATGACCCACCACGGAGCATGGCGATGCAATCTCATTATTTTCCCTCTCTTTCGGCCAGGACGCGCCGATACACGCGCACTGTGTTCTGCGCCGTGCGCGACCAGGTAAATTGCGCTGCGTGAGCCAGTCCGGCCAGGCGCAGTCCGCGCCGCAGCGATTCATCCGCCAGCAATTGCTCCAACCCGGCTGTCAGCGCTGCCACGTCGTAGGGGTCTACCAACACGGCGGCGTCGCCGGCAGCCTCCGGCAGCGACGAGGTGTTCGAGGTCAACACCGGTGTGCCACATGCTTGCGCTTCCAATACCGGCAAGCCAAACCCCTCGTACAGCGATGGGTACACCAGCGCCAGAGCGGCGTTGTACCACAGGGGCAGATCTTGACCTGGCACGTAGCCGGGGAAAAGAATTCTATCCTGCAAGCCCAAATTTTCCACCAGGGCAAACAGGTCGGTATAGAGCCAGCCTTTGCCCCCGGCCAACACCAGCCCTAACCGATCGTCGTGCAGGCGGGCGAACGCCTGTACCAGCCGCTTCAGGTTCTTGCGCGGTTCTAGCGTGCCGACAAAGAACAGGAACCGCTCCGGCAACCCCCGGCGACGCCGGAAAGCTGCCACCTGACCCTGCGGCAGTGGGTGAAAAGCCGGGTCAACGCCGTGGTAGACCACGTCTATCCGCTCCGCCGGAACAGACAACAAGCGTGCGCTCTCGGCAGCCGCGTGCGCCGAGACGGCAATCAGTCGCCGCGCACGCCGGGCCGAAAGCCGGGTCAACACACTCAGATAGAGGCGATTGGCGGGCCGGAACAGATGAGGGAAACGAATAAAGCTCAGGTCGTGGATGGTGATGACAGGGGGCAATGTGATAGCAGCGGGCCAACGAAAACCGGCCCGTGCACCAGGTCGGCCCCAATGCGACGCAACACGCGCGGCTGTACCATCTGCTCCCACGCTACCCGCGCAGCCGCCCGACCGGTGGGCCAGCGAGAGCGAAGCAAAGTGAGAGAGACTTCCGGGGGCAGTGCACCCTCGCCTGACATGACGGTGTAACGCAAGCCGCCGCCGTCCTCCCCCAGGTAGCGCAGCAAGTGGTAAATGTACTGGTGTACCCCGGCACGGCGGTACCCATCCTGGATCGAGAGGAGATGCGCGTTGATGGCGACGTGCGGGCTATCTGTGGTGGCCTCCATTGCGGAGCGATTATATCACATTGCGCTGGACAGGCCAACCAGCGAGCAATCGCGTTTAGCGCCCTTTCCGCGACCGCCAAATGGAAAAAACGAACCACAGGCCCAGTACGCTGCTGCCGACAAAGCCCAGGATGATCGGGATCAGCGCCAGCGCCCATTGCTCTCCCAGATTAAAAGCCGAGAGCAGCAACGCCAGCCCGACGATAAAGGCGGCCAACAAAAGGCTCAACGAAAGCCGGTTCGCCAATCTGTCCAGCCGCCCCAAAGCCTGCTCCAACCCCTTGTGTTTGAGAATGATCTCCAAATCGCCCCGTTCGGCGCGGAGCAGCAATTGGGAGCCAATGCGCGGGACGAGAGCCAACAGCCCGGCCCAATCGTCGGCCCCTTTGAGCAACGCCGGCCCCCAGGCGCGGGGCAGCGCCATGCGCAACATAAAACCGCGCACATAAGGCTCAGAGACGGCAAAAACGTCGAACTCTGGGTCCAACTTTAGCCCTACTCCCTCCATCATCGCCAGTGTCTTGCCCAGCAACCACAAGTCCGAGGGCAAACGGAGGTGGTGACGAAAGGCGACGGGCATCACCTCCTCGATTACCTCACGTGCACGGATCGTTTTCAACGGCATGCCCTGGTACTTGCGCAGCAGACGCGTCACGTCTCGCTGCAACCCGGCCCGGTCCAGAGCGCCATCCACGACGCCCATGCCGACCAACTGATCAACTATGCCCTCCTCGTCCATCTGCACGGCGGCGACGTAGAGGCGAATCAGATCCGTCCGCATGCGCTGGCTGAGGTATCCCACCATGCCAAAATCCATCGCCCCGATCACGCCGCCCGGCATGACGATAAAATTGCCTGGGTGTGGGTCGGCGTGGAAGAAACCGTCCTCCAGCACCTCTTTGATGATCATGCGGGCAGCGTGGACGGCAATGCGGGAACGGTCGCAATCGGAGGCGTCCAGCGCCTCGATATCATCGATCTTGATGCCGTCAATCCGCTCCAGCACCAACACGCGATGGGTGGTAAAATCCCAATAAACCTGTGGGATGTAGAGGTACTGCTCGCCGGCAAAGTTAGCCCGGAAACGGTCGGCGTTGCGCCCCTCGCGGTAAAAGTCCAACTCGGCCCGCAGGGTGAGGGAAAACTCTTGGACGATTCCGGGCAGGTCATAGATCTCTCCCAGCGGGGTGCGCACCTGGAGCAGCCGGGCCAGGTCGAACAAAATATCCAGGTCAGTCTCGATTGTCTTTTGGATGTCCGGGCGCTGCGCTTTGATGACCACCCGCGTGCCGTCGTGCAGGGTAGCGGCGTGCACCTGCGAAAGGGAAGCGGCAGCGATGGGCACAGGATCGCAGGCGGCAAAGAGTTCCTCCACGGGCGCTTCCAACTCGGATTCGATCTGTGGCTTGATCAGATCCCAATCCAGCGGAGGGACGGTGTCTTGCAGCTTGACCAGTTCGGCGACGTATGGTGGGGGAAGAATATCGGGGCGCGTGCTCAGTACCTGGCCCAGTTTGACAAAAGTCG